>DOOY01000044.1 GCA_003514765.1 Nitrosomonas sp.
CAAAGCGTGATATGGAACATTAATCCATTCGACCAATGGGGTGTGGAGCTGGGCAAGCAGCTTGCCGGACAGATTCTGCCCGAACTGGAACAGGCTGAGCCAGCCACCCACCATGATGCATCCACCAATGGACTAATCAATTTTTTTAAGAAAAATCAATAACAATGTCATCCGCACCATTACGAAACGAACCGCGCGTTCTGTTTATCACACCTGAAGTTTTTCCATTATGCAAAACCGGCGGCCTGGGAGATGTCAGCGCGGCATTACCCGCAGCCCTGCGAGCCATGCGCATGGATGTCAGACTCCTTGTTCCAGGTTATCCACCAGTCATGGCAGGTTTAAAGCCCAAGCGAAAAGTGGCTGAATTCAACATGCTGCCGCAATTTCCGTCCGCCACTTTACGGTCAGCAAAGCTCTCGGTCAATACATCCACAAGCATTCCGGTTTTCATCATTGACTGCCCCCAACTCTACCAGCGGGAAGGTGGACCCTACCAGGATTCGGCGGGGCAGGACTGGTCAGATAACGCGCACCGCTTTGGATTGCTCTGTAAAATCGGGGCGATTCTGGCGAGTGACGCCAGTCCATTGACCTGGCGACCTCAGATTGCACATTGTAATGACTGGCAAAGCGGGCTTACACCGGCTTATCTGCACTTTCACCAGGGACACAAGGCGTCGTCGGTCATCACCATACATAATCTCGCTTTCCAGGGTAGTTTTCCACCTGAAAATGTTGTCCGGCTGGGACTGCCTTCAGTCAGTTTCGACACACATGGCCTAGAATATTACAGTAACATGTCTTTTCTCAAAGGCGGACTTTACTATGCTGATCATATCACCACCGTGAGTCCGAATTATGCAAAGGAAATCCAGTCAGAACCGCTGGGTTTCGGTATGCAGGGATTACTGGCTGCGCGTCAGCACCAGATCACCGGCATTGTTAACGGCATTGATGAAAACGAATGGAATCCAGCCAGCGACCCCTATATTGCGCGCAATTACACCAACAAAAATCTGTCTGCCAAAACGGCCAACAAACAAGCGCTGCAACAAGAAATGGGGTTGACCGTAGACCCCGCTATGCCACTTTTTGCCACGATCGGGCGCATTACTTACCAGAAAGGATACGATTTGCTGTTGCAGGTTGCGTCACGACTGGTCGAAATACCCGCTCAACTCATCATACTTGGCAGTGGTGATAAAACACTGGAGAGTAAGCTAACTGTACTTGCCAAATCATATCCCGGCAAAATTTCCGTGCGTATCGGCTATAGCGAATCCATGTCTCACAAAATCGAAGCGGGCGCAGATTGTTTCCTGATGCCGTCACGTTTTGAGCCTTGCGGCTTGAATCAAATGTACAGTCAGCGCTACGGAACACCTCCGCTGGTGCATGCTACAGGCGGGCTGTCAGATACTGTGGTGGATTGCATCCCGTCGACATTGCACGACAAAAGCGCCAGCGGCTTTCTATTTGACCAAATGACGGCAGACAGCTTTCTTTTGGCAATCAAACAGGCAGTGGCAGTCTACCGCGATCCTAAAACCTGGCAAAGCCTGCAAAAAAACGGCATGAATAAAGATTTCAGCTGGCGCACCAGTGCAACCGCCTACCGCAAGCTATATCAGTCACTCTCTGCACAATCAATTTCAAAAAAATAACCGGGTGCATTCATGCCTGACATAACACCGCGAATAATATGAGTCCAGATCGGAATGCGCATATTACTGCTAAAAATGGGCGCCCGGATTATATCTGGAAATAATCGTACCAACTTATGCCTTTATCTATGATTCTTTGGTCTATTTTATCCAGACTTTCAAACTGGTGTAAAAGGATTATAGTTTTCAATAAGTAATTTGCGGCCGGGTCTCACCGCTTTTTGCCGGGTGACTGCATTTGCATGAAAATCGAACTTGCATTTATCACGAATACCATGTGAGAATTTTCACTTCGTTATTTGATTTTCATGTTTAAAATATTTTTGAAATCGTAAGTTTTCTTACTGATCAGGGAGGGCGCTATGAAACTATCCGAATTATATTGGCACCGTATCACACCCTTGCATATTTTGCTTTGGCCACTCAGTCTGTTGCTCGGTTTATTCATGCGCATACGCAAATTATGTTACTGGCTCGACTTTTTCCCAACCGTTAAATTACCCGTACCCGTCATTGTAGTCGACAGCATGACCACCGAGGATGGCGGCAAAACGCCTTTGATATTATGGCTTGTCGATATCCTGCAGGCACGCGGTTTGCGTCCCGGCATTGTTGCGCGTGGCAATCTGGATAATCCGGGTAATCCCGAAGTGGTAACCAAAAACAGTGATCCGACAAGCGTGAGCGGTAAAGCGTTACTGATGGCAAAACGTTTTGAAAATAGCTGCCCGGTATGGGTTGGCGACAACCCCGCTGATGCCGCTCAGGCGTTACTGAAAGCAAACGCTGAATGTAATGTCATTATCTGCACTACTGGACTGCAATATCCTCGTCTGGAACGTGATTTTGAGATTGCTGTCGTTGACTTCAGTGAGTCCAGCTTCGGCAATGGTTTGTTGCTGCCAGCAGGTCCATTGCGTGCAAGCATCAAACGTTTACACAGCGTGGATGCGGTCGTCATTAATGGTTCGCAAAAGTATCATTATGACACCCGCGAATGGGCGCCGACGTATTTCATGAAGCTGGTCGGGGAAACGATTTATAATTTATCCGAGCCCAACGCCCGTCATCCGGTTGCTGTCTTGAAAAACAGGAAATTGCATGCCATTGCCAGTTATGAAAATTCGCAGTGGTTTATTGATCAGCTGCAACAAACCGGACTTCAGGGCGATCTGCATACTGTCGCAGAAGACCATCGATTTGTAGAACGGGATTTTAACGGCTTGCAGGCAGAAGCAGTCATCATGCCGGAAGAAGACGCCCTGCAATGCCAGGCATTTGCCAAAAATACAATTTGGGCATTGCCTGTAGAAGCCTGGATCAATGGCGAACTGCAAGCGCTGGTGCTTAACAAACTCCGGGCAAAATTCGCCGATTCAGATGTTTTAAACGA
>DOOY01000093.1 GCA_003514765.1 Nitrosomonas sp.
AGGAGGCATTGGAAGCGCTGCAGGATTTATACTCCACAGGCGGTTTACAGCCGACAGCCGTTTTGCAATTGGAACTGGAGGCGCAAAGACAAGCCAGAAATTGGGATGCTGTTCTTGAAATATCCGGAGTCTTAATGCGCCGTCATCCGCTTAACAAAGGTATTTTCGAGAAAATAAGATATGAAGCGCATCTGAGAAACTTCAAGCTTAAAGCAACGAGCCTGGAATCGCTGAATAAATACTGGCATAGCTTATCCGAGTATGAACAAGGAAATAGCCGCCTGGCTGCGGCTGCGACACGTGCCTATATTTCACTGGGTGATTGTGAAACCGCACATAAAATTGTCGAGCGAAACGTGCAAACAGACTGGGATACTGAATTAATTTTGCTCTATGCGGAGTGTCTTAATTATCATGTCAGCAGGCAAATTGAATGCGCTGAAGTCTGGCTGAAAGCGCAGCCTAATAATGCCGATTTGCTTTTAACGTTGGGTAAATTATGTGCGCATTGTGAATTATGGGGCAAAGCGCAAAGCTACCTGGAAGCCAGTCTTTCCGTTGAACCCAGTGCAACTGCTCATTTTGCACTGGCGCAATTAAATGAAAAACTCGGCAAGCATGAGTTGGCAATGGATCATTACAACAAGGCGCTTGAACTGACATTAAGAAGCAGTTGTGCCGGTTAAAACCAGCGATTATGCAATGTTGTTTGCCGGTTTTTCGGTTTGTTTTATTTGGGAAGTAAATTCTGAGCAATTTTCCAGAAATTTGTGCTATTGATTGCTTGTTGAAGGTGTAAAAACATCAGAAAAAAAGCCGTCTTTGGGAAGATTACGCAGCGTCGTAAAATCCTGATAGGCGGCTTTGACCATTACGGGGGAGCCGCAGGCATAAACCTGATATTTTTCAAGTGTAGGGAAGTCTTCGAGGACGGCTTCATGTACGAAGCCTTCTCTACCTTTCCAGTTATCTTCAGGCAATGCATCAGATAAGACCGGAATAAAAGTGAAATTATCATGGAGTTGTTGCCATTGCCTGGCCAAGTCAGCCAAATACAGATCTGCTTTAGTACGCACACCCCAGTATAGGGTCAAGCTATGCCTGCTGTTTTTATGATAAAACACATGCTCAAGTATACTTTTGATCGGCGCAAAACCAGTTCCGCTGGCTAAAAAAATGAGTGGAACCCCTTCCGGGGTGTCACGCAGAAAGAATGATCCCAGTGGTCCTTCAAAACGGAGAATGTCTTTCACTTTCATTTTGGTAAATACATGCTCAGCAAAAACACCGCCTGGATAATTGCGTGCATGTAATTGCAGGACTTCGTCATCATGAGGTGCATTGGCGAGGGAAAAGCTGCGTCGTTTGCCGTCTTTGAGCAGAATGTCGATATATTGTCCGGCAAGAAACTGTAATCGCTGATTTGCAGGCAGCTTCAAAGAAATAACCATTACATCAGGGGCGACGCGCTCAAGCTTTTCTACACGGGCAGGTAGTGTCTTGATTTCTATGTCCTTAATCGCACTGATTTCGTGGCATTCAATGACCAGATCTGACAATGGAGAAGCGCAGCAAAATAATGCCAGACCTGCCTGTTTTTCTTCTTCGGTCAATGTTTCTTCATTATAGCGGCCATAATCGACCGTGCCGGATAAAATTTTACCTTTACAGATGCCACAGGAACCATTGCGACAGCCATATGGCAAAGAAAAACCCGCCCGAAGGGTTGATTGTAAAATGGTTTCATCCGGTGCGGCATTGTTTATAACATGCTCGCTCGGTTTTATAATGATTTGATGCGACATGAGATTGCTGAAGAACTAAAAAAATATTTGAACGAGAAGAAAAAACATCTATATGAAAAAAACATTGCTCATTGTAGGTTGTGGTGATATTGCGTTACGTACTGTGCAGCTTTTACAGACAAAATATCGAATTTTTGGTTTATTTCGTAATCCTGGCAATACCCAGCAATTTCGTTTTTTCGACGTGACGCCGATTCAGGGTGATCTTGATTGTCCATCCAGTCTTGATAAACTGAACGGCATTGCACAGATTATCATTCATCTGGCCCCGCCAGCTAATCAAGGCACCCAAGATTCACGCACCGCGCATCTGCTCGCCGCACTGTCTAAACAGACAAAAGGTAAGCACGGGATTCTACCACAACGGTTTATCTATATCAGTACCAGTGGTGTTTATGGCGATTGCCAGGGTACGTTGATAGACGAAACGCGGCCACTGAATCCATGCAGTGATCGTGCCAAACGCCGGGTTGACGCCGAAAAGCAAATATGCAAATGGGGTATTCGCAACCATATATCAGTTTCAATTTTGCGTGTGCCCGGTATTTATGCCGAGAACCGTCTGCCGCTAAAACGGATTCAGGATGGCTTGCCAGCATTTGCAGAAACGGAAGATGGTTTTACCAACCATATTCACGCAAACGATTTGGCGCAAATTATTTGCGCCGCAATACAGTACGGAAAACCTGGAAGAGTCTACAACACTACGGATGATACGCAAATGAAAATGGGCGATTATTTCGACCTAGTGGCCGACCATTTCAATCTGCCGCGCCCGCCGCGAATTCCGCGCGATCAGGCAGCGGATCTTATTTCGCCGGGCATGCTGTCTTTTATGAATGAATCCAGGCGGATCAGTAACGTCCGTATGAAAAAAGAATTATTTGTGAAGTTGCGTTACCCGACTGTTGTGGAGGGTGTTAAGGAGGCGGCAAGATCCTTGAATAAGTAACTGTTGTAAGAGAGAGAAACAGTGGAGGTGCTCTTTATAGTGAATGCTGCCTTGTCACGCGTTCAATGATACGTATTATAATCCGGTATGCATTCC
>DOOY01000127.1 GCA_003514765.1 Nitrosomonas sp.
TGATTTTTTATCGTCGTTCAGTGTAGATTGAAATACATTTGTCGCATAAGAAATTGATACATGTTGGACGAGTTTTATAAAAGAGGTTATGCTGTCGCCGTTTTATTCTTTATTTGTGTTGTATTGGCGCCCATAGCTCAGATGGATAGAGTACCGCCCTCCGAAGGCGGGGGTCACACGTTCGAATCGTGTTGGGCGCGCCAATTTTATTTGTTTGCTTACATCAACGCTTGCTAATTCGGTTAAACCAATCTGTTTATTATTTTTCCTAAAACATTTTATGCGAAAAGGGTGGTTTAATGAATTATGCATACAATAATCATAAGAATTCTTATTTTTAGTTTTTACGGGCTGGGGCTGTCGGGATGTGATTCTTTTGAGAAACCTGTTTCACCCTTTTCCAGGACTCATGAACTGGTAGTGATAACGGTAGAATATGCAGATAATTTTTACGTTGATGACGAAGGTAATTTTTCTGGTATAACTTATGATTTAGTACATGAATTTGCCGCTGAGATAGGCTTAGAGATTCGTTTTGTAGTGAAGTCTCAGGTTGAATCTGCATTAGCTGCATTGCAGAAACATCAAGCTCATTTTGCCATTGGTTTGGATATTCCAGAAGAACAAGCATCTCGTTTTGTTTTAGGGCCGGTTTATTTACATACTCATCATCAGATTGCTTTTAATGCTAAAAACAATGAACCTAATAATATTCAAAGACTTATTGGAAAAAAAATTGAAGTTCCTATCGGCTCAACACATGAAAAACAATTGCAAAAAATTAAATCAGAAATTCCTGAACTGACATGGTCTGCGGTGGCGCTTTCAAGTGAAGCATTACTGGCTAAACTGGATAGAGGCGATATTGCTTATACAGTGGCTGATTCCCTGCATATTAAAAAGGCCAATCATTTTTATCCCCGGGTAAAAGGTGCTTTTGAATTAGATGCGTCTGTCAGTCGATGGATTTTTCCAAAATTTACAGAAAAATTACTGCTTGACAAAGCGAATGCATTTTTTGAACGAATTATGCAAGAAGGTGTGTTAGGGCAATTGTTAGATAGCTACAACGGACAATATCATCAACTCAGTCCGGGTGATATTTATTTTTTTAAAAAGAAAATTCAATCAAAATTGCCCGGATTGAAAAGCTATTTTTTACAAGCACAACGTATAACCGATATAGACTGGCGCTTGCTGGCTGCTTTGGCGTATCAGGAATCACATTGGAATCCGCAGGCAAAATCGCCTACCGGTGTACGTGGAATGATGATGTTGACACGAGAAACCGCAAGACGAATGAAAGTTAAAAATCCTGCGGAGTCACGTCAGAATATAGTTGCCGGTGCGCGTTATTTAAAAATGCTAAAAGATAAACTGCCAGAAAGTGTTCTAGAACCTGACAGAACCTGGATAGCTTTAGCTGCCTATAATCAGGGTTATGGTCGGATAATTGATGCGCGAGCATTGGCAAAGCGTTTCAATTTAAATCCGGATTTATGGATAGATTTGAAAAAAACATTGCCGCTACTGAACAAAGAACATTATTCCAATGCAATAAAATATGGTCATGCGCGCGGTGATGAAGCAGTAACTTTGACAAATTCAGTGCGTGCTTATTATGAAATTTTGAAAAACGTTGCGGCTGAAGCTTCTTAAGCTGTTTAAGAGATGCTTTATTTAATATAACTTGGATCTGCGCAAGTTTTATCCTCTGGATAAAGGAATTTATGTTTACAGGAATTATTCAGGCAACTGGCACAATAACGCAGGCCAATATTTTAAAAAACAGCCTTGATAATGGGCTGTCCCTAAGTATTTCTCCAGGTTCTTTGGATATGAGCGATGTTTCGATTGGAGATAGTATTGCTGTCAATGGTGTTTGTCTTACTGTAACGGCGAAACCTGATTCGTTATTTACAGTTGATGTGTCTCCCGAAACACTTCAGTGTACTTGGGGTTTGGATAAATCCAGTCAATTGGTAAATCTCGAGAAGGCCATGCGTTTGTCTGACCGGTTGGGTGGTCATCTTGTTAGCGGGCATGTTGATGCGACTGGAAAAGTGGTTGAGTTTAAACCATCCAGAGAAAATGGCGAAAATTATACATTGACAATTCGTTCACCCAGGAAACTGTTACGCTATATTTCACTTAAAGGGTCAATTACAGTCAATGGTGTGAGCCTTACTGTCAATCAGATTGAGAAGGATGAATTTTCGATGAATCTAATCCCGCATACTTTGTCTATGACAACTTTAAGTGAGTTAAGGCCAGGTATGCTCGTCAATTTGGAAACAGATTTGTTGGCACGTTATGTAGAAAATCTATTGGTTATGTCGGGAAAATTGGAAAAATGACAATCAGTACCATACAAGACATTATTGCCGATTTAAAGACTGGCAGAATGGTTATTCTTGTTGATGAAGAGGACCGGGAGAATGAAGGAGATTTGGTTCTGGCTGCTGATTTTGTTACGCCCGAAGCCATTAATTTTATGGCAACCTATGGTAGAGGTCTCATATGTTTAACATTGACGGAAGCACGCTGTCGCCAATTGAATTTGCCGTTAATGGTCACTGCAAACCGTTCTCCACTTGGAACTAATTTTACATTATCCATTGAAGCGGCTAGCGGTGTTACTACGGGTATTTCTGCAGCCGATCGCGCAAATACGATAAAAGCAGCTGTTAAAGCGGGCGCTAAAGCGGAGGATATTGTGCAACCTGGGCACATTTTTCCACTAATGGCGCAAAAAGGAGGCGTCCTTGTACGCGCAGGTCATACGGAAGCTGGTTGTGATTTGGCCAGTATGGCCGGTTTGACAGCTGCATCGGTTATTTGTGAAATACTGAAAGAAGATGGCAGTATGGCAAGGTTGCCTGATCTGATGGTGTTTGCTGAAAAGCACCAGCTTAAAATTGGTACCATTGCAGATTTAATTCATTATCGAAGTCTGAACGAAAGCCTGATAACGCGCGTAGCAGAACGTACTATTCAAACGATACATGGTGATTTTTTACTCGTTGCATATCGTGATGAAACAGTTGACACTGTTCATCTTGCTTTAACCAAGGGAGAAATAAAGCCGGATAGCGAGACATTGGTGCGCGTGCATGAGCCAGTGTCTGTCATTGATTTGCTGGACATTCATGATGATACACATTCTTGGAATATTCACGAAGCCATGTGTATGGTTGCCGAAGCCGGGACTGGAGTCATAGTACTTTTACGTGGGAAGGAAAATTCTGATAAGCTGATTGAGCGTGTTCAATTACATGAATCTGATTTTTCTGGTCGAAATAAATCGGATTTGAGGGATCATGGTATCGGCGCACAGATACTGAAGGATTTAAATGTTGGAAAAATGCGATTATTAGCAACGCCAAGAAAAATGCCTAGCGTGACAGGATTCGGTTTGGAAGTGACCAGTTATGTAGATGCGTCTGATCATAACAGGTAGCAATCCTCAAATTTTGCGTGGAATGCGGCATCAGTTATTAAATAATTGAATTATGAACTTATACGGGAGAAAAAATGGCGTACTATGACGATATTCTAGAATTTGAACCGGACCTCAATGGAGATGGTCTGCGAATCGGTATTGTGATGAGCCGTTTTAATATTGATATTGGGGAAGGCCTTTTAGGTGCGTGTACAGAGAAATTAAAAGAATATGACGTACAAGACCCGGATATTTTGCTGATAACCGTCCCTGGGGCATTGGAAATACCTGCAACGTTATTGAAATTGGCATATTCCAATCAATTTGATGCGCTGATAGCCTTGGGCGCTGTTATTCGTGGCGATACATATCATTTTGAAGTGGTTGCCAATGAATCAGCGCGTGGAATAACACAAGTACAGCTGGAAACGGAGATTCCTGTCATAAATGGTATCTTAACAACGGATACAGAAGATCAGGCGCTGGAGCGAATGAGTCAAAAGGGCGCAGATATAGCCAGAGCTGTTGTAGAAATGGGAAATTTACTGATTAAGCTGGAAGAATACAGTGTTGACTGATACACAAGAAACAGCAAAAAATAAAACCACAAAATCAAAAAGCCGCCGGCGGATGGCACGGGAACTTGCATTACAGGGTATTTATCAGTGGCGGGTGGCGGGTGGCACAATCAGTTTTATTGAAGCACAATTAATAGAAACAAAAGAATTTTATCGTTCTGATGGAAAATATTTTTCAATTCTGTTTAAAGGTGTACTCAGTGATGTGAGTACACTGGAAGAAACTATACAACCTTTTCTCGATAGATCCTTAAAGGAACTGAGCCCGGTGGAGTTTGCCATTCTGTTATTGAGTACCTATGAATTAATCTATTTTTTAGAAATACCTTATCGTGCGATCATAAATGAAGCGATAGAATTGGCCAGAACATATGGAGGTAGTGACGGTTATAAGTATGTTAATGGTGTCTTAGACAAACTTGCGCTTAAATTACGCGCCGTTGAAATTTCTGCGCAAACTTAGTGGCAAACCAAAGTTTGTTGTATCGGTAAGTCTATTTTCTAATCGTGTCTTCTGAATTTGAGATTATCCAGCGTTACTTTAAGCGGCCAACCATCGAAGCAATACTGGGCATTGGCGATGATGCAGCAATAATAGCGCCGACAGCCAAAATGGAATTGGCAATTTCCACAGATACCCTGGTTTCAGGGCAGCATTTTTTTGAAGATGTAGACCCTTATAAGCTGGGTTATAAAACCATGGCTGTCAATTTGTCGGATATGGCTGCTATGGGGGCCAGACCTCGATGGGTAACACTTTCATTGACATTGCCCAAAAAACTAATCGAATATGATGAGGTATGGTTGAGTGAGTTTGCACGAGGTTTTCATGAACAGGCGCAAATCCATCATGTTGCACTCATTGGTGGTGATACCACTTCTGGACCACTTAATATTGGTGTGCAAATTATCGGAGAAATTGCAAAAGGTCAGTCATTGCGCCGCGAAGATGCAAAATCGGGTGACGATATCTGGGTGTCCGGGTGTTTGGGTGATGCCGCTTTGGCATTAACATTTGAACTGAAAAAAATAAAACTGACTGATAAAGAAGCGAAGCTTTGCTTGTCAGCATTGCATATGCCGACAGCACGGGTCGAATTGGGGCAACTTTTGACTGGTCTGGCACATAGTGCAATCGACATTTCCGATGGGTTAATGGCAGACTTGGGACATATTTTAGTTTCATCAAGAAGTGCGGCCATAATACAGTTGGAAGCTGTGCCATGTTCTGAAGTTTTGAAGCGGTTTTTACCTTCGCCGTTAGCTGTTCAGTGTCTTCTTGCGGGTGGCGATGATTATGAGTTGTGTTTTACTGCTCCAAAAAGAAATCGCAATTCTATTGAACGTATTGCACGACAATTAAAAATTCCTTTAACCATTATTGGGGAAATTAAGCAAGGAGAAGGTTTGCTTGTAATGGATGCCGAAGGCAGGGAAATAACCGTGGAGAAGAGAGGATATGACCACTTTGCTTCCTAAAACTGATTACGATTCCGATAATGCGGGTCTTGGATTATCCGGCGTGCAACCGGATATTGTTTTTGTCTGTAAACATCCTGCTTATTTTATAGCTTTTTCAGGTGGTTTCGGATTGAGTGCAAAAGCACCCGGTACGGTCGGCACACTTATCGCATTTCCATTATTTTGGATATTGGATCATTATCTTGATCCAATTCATTTATTGTTGTTGATTGACATTTTCTTTATTATGGGCATATGGGCATGCGGGGTAACCGGTAAAGCACTGGGTGAATCGGATCATGGTGGTATTGTATGGGATGAAACCGTTGCGTTTCTGTTGGTGTTGTACTTTACGCCTGCGGGTTGGTCTTGGCAGCTTGCTGCTTTTTTGCTATTTCGATTTTTCGATATCGTCAAACCACAGCCTATTCGATATTACGATCAGCGTTTGAAAAGTGGTTTTGGTGTCATGTTCGACGATATAATCGCAGCATTTTTTACTTTACTTTGCCTGTCGGTTTGGAAAGCTTGGGTATTGCTTTAGTACTCCATCAACTGGGTAATGGTAAG
>DOOY01000225.1 GCA_003514765.1 Nitrosomonas sp.
ATAATTTCTGTTATGCGCGCATTGCCGATCTGTTGAGAGATAACCCGGAAATATCAGGTATGTTCAGTGCAAGTTGGTGGTTTGATCCCCAGTTAGAAAAAATTTCCCCCGAGTTAACATTTTTGCGTAGAGTGCCAGAAGAAAATGGTGCAAAAATATTTCGAATCGGAACGGATCCTTATGCAGTCTCTGATGCGATTAAATTCTCGAGTCAGAGAAAGGAATTGTACGATTCTGGACTATACCGGCCGCAGGTATATCTGCTGGTTTGGTCAAGAAAAGATATGTTGAACTGGGCAATGCGTTTTAACGCGGAAATGGATTAGTTTTTATATCTTAATCTAGAATCTGCGAGTGGACACGCACATTAAATGCGGTTGGTTTCAGCCGGAATAGGACTTTGCCGTTTATCGGTAGTGATTCTGTTGTGGTCGTAAATTTTCGACTCAATTGCTGGTAATTTATGAAATTGGCCAAGAAAAAATATTGTAAAGATTGATCGCTGGTGTGGCGTGCAGAATGAAGGGTATAATCATTCGTGTCGTAACTTACTGTGATCTTTGCCACCCATGAAATTTCTTTCCTATACGCACTTTACCGAATTGCCGCCACGTTACGATTCCTTTTTTGAGCGACAACAGCAAATCAGTCTCTACCTTACTAGATATTGGTTCGAAAATTTGATCGATACTTCTTTTGTCACAAATGATCAATGCCGTATTTTTGTTGTTGAGGATAATAAAAATTGTCAAGCGCTGTTGATGCTGGTGGCGCGTGAGCCAGCCTGTCAGAATGGTTCAGTATATGCGGAGTGGAACCTTAAAGAAGGTTCCTTGGCAAGTTTGACGAATTTTCAAAGTAGTTATTACGCGCCTTTGACTGCCGATCTGAGTGAAGCCGACCTTGCTGCCGCTTGCCGGTGTCTGGCGCATGGCATAGCTGTTGAGTTTAAGTCCTATTATTTTATTGATTTGAATCTCATGGACCCTCAATCCCAGATATATGAGAGTCTTGCAGTTGCATTTGAAGCAGAAGGTTTTCGGACTCACCGGTATTTCTATAAAGGGAACTGGTTTGAAAATATAAATGCGCTGACTTTTGCGGATTACTTGTCCAGCCGCAACAAATCATCACAAAAGGCACTTAAAAATTTTCAGCGCAAGTTACGAAAGTTTACTAAAGAAGATCATATGAGCGTAACGATAATGAACGGTGATGAAAGTCTTCCACAAATTCTGGATGCATATCGCGTTATTTACGATTTGAGTTGGAAAGAACCCGATTTTTATCCAAAGTTTGCTGAAGGTCTGCTGGTAGCATGCGCACAGCAAAAGAGTTTACGTTTTTGTCTTGTTAGTGTTGACGGCAAACCGGCCGCCCTTGAGTTTGCAGTAGTATGCGGATCCAAAGCAATAATGATTCGGACCGCATATGTAGGTGATTTTCAGAAATTCTCAGTAGGCTCGATCGCAATACTTACTATGATTGAACATCTGATTAATGTTGATCATGTCCGCAGTATTGATTTTGGTGTTGATGATGACGCATATAAAGAAATATGGGTGCAGAATCGACGCGAACGCTGGGGGCTGACATTTTTTCGTCCTGATGGTTTGAACGGGCGTTTAGTTATGCTGAAGCTGGGATTTCGTAAACTGGATCACTGGCTGCGCAACATCGTTAAGTCGTTTGTCAAGCGTAAGCCATCTCCTTGATTTGATGATAAGTAAGTTTACTCAGAAACTCCTGAATGCTGGATTTAATGTAGTGAAGCCTGAGATTCTCGAGGCATTGCCACATGATATTAAAGCGTTTACCCAAGGATTGGCGTTTTCACAAGGCATGTTATATGAAAGTACAGGCACAGAGGATGCTTCCAGTTTACGCCGCCTTGATCCTGAGACAGGGAAAATTGAATCGCTTAAAACATTGTCTGGTCACTGGGGAGAAGGTATCGCGATTCAAGAAGGCCGTATTGTTCAACTTACTTGGCATTCAGGTATTGCAATTGTCTATGACCTTGCGGATTTTTCCAAGCTGAATGAATGGTCGTTTGCAGGTGAGGGGTGGGGACTTGCTGCGATGGACGATGGTTATGTCATGACCAATGGTGGCGGTGAATTAATATTTCGTAATCAAAATTTTGATTTAATTAAAACCGTCATGGCCCGGCGCAAAGGGTTGCCATTACGCTGGCTCAACGACTTGGAATATGCTCGTGAGCGCTTGCTGGTGCATCGGCTTGGGGACAGTTTTCTCTATGAAATAGAGCCAGAAAATGGAACCATTGCGCGGCTTATTGATGGCTCAGAACTCATTCGGCTTGCAAAACCAAAGGGCGATGAGAATGTGTTTAATGGCATTGCCTACGACAAGTCAACCGATACATTCTTTCTGACTGGAAAGCGTTGGCCATTATTGTTTAAAGTTCGAATCTCACCATAAATGTAACCCGACTTCGATGCTGCGCAAAGCGATATGATGAGAAGCTGATTGCATTGGTAGATGAACTGCCCGGGGAATTTGCGTCAGGTAAAATTGCTTGCGAGTAATATGCATATAGCTGCTCATGATGGATCTTGAATATTAAAATATGAAACTGACAATTTTGTTCATTGCAAAAGTTTTAGGGTTGTTTGAAATAGCAAGTTGGCTTACCAGAAACCGAATCAGAATACTGGGTTATCACGGCATATGGTTTTTGGATGATCATTTTGGGAATTTTTTATATATGGATCCCGAGAAATTTCAAGCGCGCATGACATGGCTGGAACAATCGAAGTATTCAATTATATCCCTTGGTAAGGCCGTTGATGCTCTTCACGCAAAAAAAACAACTCCGTACTCCATAGTGATCACTATCGACGATGGTTGGTACGGTACCTATAAATATATGCTGCCTGTATTAGAACAAAAATCATTGCCCGCGACATTATATGTTTATACTGAAGCCGTTGAATCGCAAAAGCCATTGTTCCATATATTAATTTCTGCAATTTTACAGCTAAGCAACAAAACAGCATTAAAAACTGATTCAACCGATGTCGATTCAAATAAAAAATTTGATGTTGATATCAGTAGTCCCTCAAAAAAACAAGAGGCTCTGTCAGATATTTTGAGAAAATTACATACGCTTGATAATGTTCAAGCAGAAGAATTTTGTCGTGACATTACTGTTGCACTGGGTTTTGATTATGAATCTATTCTTGAATCACGTCAGTTCAGTCTGATGACATTCGACGAAATACAAAAGGCCGACCAACGGGGTTTAGATATTCAATTGCATACGCATACGCATCATGTCGATATTGATGCACCTGAGAAAATTGTTGATGAAATTGCAATTAACAGGAAAAAACTCGAACCTTATGTAACTTCATCACTTGAACACTTCTGCTATCCCAGTGGCATTCATAGTCTTGAAATGCAGCGTTATCTGGAAACTAATGCTGTTGTTTCAGGAACGCTGTGCGACACTGGATTGGTCACATCCGGGGCAAATTTGTTCGAATTAAACAGGATTCTAGATGGCCAGCAAGTTTCTCAATTGGAATTTGAAGGGGAAATATCAGGATTCTTGGAATTGACCCGGGAGATGAGAAATAAATTCAAGCGTTTGATTGCTTCATAGGGTGTTCTTTTTTGTCAGATTGCTTTGAAGTCCCGTTTGGCTTGACAAAGGGTTCCAATATTCAACTGCCGTTGTGACGCGCGGTAATAGTGTTGTTTTTTTCTGACCGCCATTTCCAACATGATGATTTGTTTCGGTAACGTGACTGGTGAGAAATTGGCTTTATTAACAATCGGCTGGTATAATATTGCCCCCATCGCATCGTCTTAACAGCATATTTCTGAGGAATTATTTTTTATGTCTCGCCCTATCCGTAATATCGCCATAATCGCGCACGTTGATCATGGCAAAACCACGCTGGTTGATAAACTTTTACATCAGGCCGGTACATTTGCATCGCATCAGCAGGTATCCGAGCGCGTCATGGATTCCAACGATATCGAAAAAGAGCGCGGTATTACTATTTTGTCCAAAAATTGCGCCATTGATTATGAGGGTATCCATATCAATATTGTAGATACACCGGGGCACGCAGATTTTGGCGGAGAAGTGGAGCGTGTTTTGTCGATGGTGGATGGGGTGTTGTTGCTGGTTGATGCGGTTGAAGGCCCGATGCCGCAAACGCGCTTTGTCACCAAAAAAGCACTGGCGCTTGGGTTGTGCCCTATTGTCGTGGTGAACAAAATCGACCGACCGGGGGCGCGCCCTGATTGGGTGGTCGATCAGACATTTGATTTGTTCGATAAATTAGGCGCAAATGACAAACAGCTTGATTTTCCGGTTGTGTATGCATCCGCTTTGAATGGTTACGCATCGCTGGATTACAATCATCCCAATGACGACATGCGTTCGTTATTTGAAACGATTGTTAAACAAGTTCATGCGCCTGAAGGCGATCCGGAAGAGCCGCTGCAATTACAGATCAGCACGCTGGATTATTCCAGTTTCGTCGGGCGTATCGGTGTCGGGCGTATTCGACGCGGACGGTTGAGACCCGGTCAGGAAGTGATGGTGATGTCAGGTGATAAGATTGCTAAAAAGAAAGTAAATCAGGTGCTTTGTTTCCGTGGTCTTGAGCGTGAACAAATGAGCGAAGCGCTGGCCGGCGACATTGTATTGATTAATGGTATTGAAGAACTCAGTATCGGAACCACCCTGGCCGATATTGATCGTCCTGAGGCCTTGCCAATCAGTATGGTTGACGAGCCGACGCTGACGATGACATTCCAGGTAAATACTTCACCTTTCGCCGGGCAGGAAGGTAAATTCGTTACCAGCCGTCAGCTACGCGAACGGCTTGAAAAAGAATTGTTGACCAATGTGGCCTTGCGCATGGAGGAAACCAGTGATACCGATTCATTTTTGGTTTCCGGGCGCGGTGAATTGCACTTGACCATTTTATTGGAGAATATGCGCCGTGAAGGCTATGAACTGGCGGTATCGCGTCCAAGTGTTGTGGTGCGCGAAATTAACGGTGAAAAATGCGAGCCGTTTGAAATGCTGACGGTTGATGTGGAGGACGCCAGTCAGGGCGCTGTGATGGAAGCGCTGGGGGCGCGGCGTGGCGATTTGCTGGATATGGTTTCAGATGGAAAAGGGCGGGTGCGGCTGGATTACCGTATACCGGCGCGTGGTTTGATCGGCTTTCAATCAGAATTCATGACCATGACGCGCGGTACTGGTCTGATCAGCCATGTGTTTGATGAATTCGCGCCCATGCGGTCAGATATTCCGCCGCGCAGGAACGGGGTATTAATTTCGGGCGAACATGGTGAAGCGGTTGCGTATGCTTTATGGAAGTTGCAGGAACGTGGACGTATGTTTGTCAGTCCGGGAGACCGGTTATATGAGGGGATGGTGATCGGTATTCACAGCCGGGATAATGATCTGGTTGTTAATCCTATCAAAGGCAAGCAACTGACCAACTTCCGTGCGTCCGGTACGGATGAAGCAGTCACGCTGACACCGCCGATACAACTGACACTGGAGTCAGCCATTGAGTTTATTGCGGATGATGAATTGGTAGAAATCACACCTAAAACCATACGCATCCGTAAGCGCCTGCTGTTAGAACATGAGCGTAAGCGTGCCTCGCGCGTAGCGGCGTGAGTCTGGCCGG
>DOOY01000042.1 GCA_003514765.1 Nitrosomonas sp.
TACCTTCGTCAAGATCGCCGGTACGCAGGCATGATCCATAAAGAATAATGCCATCAGCAGTCGTTCCGTAGCGCTTCAGCAAAGCTTCCATCAGTATCGGGAAGTCGGGTGAGACACTGCGCGTACTTTGTGCGGCGACTGCAGCTATTAATTCCTCAGGAATTGGTTCCGGCAATGTTGTTAGAGCGTTTGTCATGGTTGTATAAGCTAAAGCACTAGAAATGTGACGGGCTGTGTTGCAGTGATGTGTAAAGGAACGTTGGAATCGGTTGATTGATAGAGTTCTCCGTCAACGATATATTCGTCATTCATATGAATGGTGAGTGTATTTGCATTATGGCTATGATAACCGTCCTGTTCTTTAAGTATATAGCCTCTTCCAGTTATCAATGGCCATATGGATCGCCATAGTTTTTTGCGTTGTTGATCAACCCATGTGATGTGAAGTGGCGCTGTTTCTTGTCCCCAATACGGTCGGAGGTTTAATAACAGGCAATCGAGCGCACTGATTAGCGCAAAAAGATAAGTGCCTTCGATCTTTTCACCATTTTCTTTCATTATTGACATGTTGACGGATGTCCGCTTCCTCTGGTTTTGACCAAAAATCATACCAATCAATGAATGCAGCATGATTAAAAATGTAAAAACCCCGCCCGTGATACCGATCTGTTTGACACTGCTGCGTGAGAATTTGACACCTCGGGCGACCAATCCAACAGCAAAGAACATGCCATAAATGGTGTTTTTACCGTTTTGCTCGATACGCAATACCGGACGTTGAACCAGTTCAGGTGTGCCAGGCTGTTGTAGATAATCAATCAAGCGATGCAGAATTTTTTCCGGTTTTCCGCGCATACCGAGATCAAGCGGCGTCATGTTGGTGGTGCCCCCCGGTATGATCATCAGCACGGGCCATTCAGTGTCGGGCAGTGTTGTAAAAAGATGACTGAGAACGGCATGTGACGTGCCATCTCCGGCAATGATAACCAGCAAATCTACATCAGCCTGCAGCAATGTATTCGTTGCAGTTATAAAGCCCGCTGTATTTGAAGCTTCACAGACGATACTGTCCGGTATTTGGCCGAACATTTGCCGGATTGCTTTCTCGCGTTTGCGTACCTGTCCGCTCATTGGATTTAGTAACAGGCCGATTTTTCCCGATCGCGATTTCAAATGATTGATCTTTGACTCGATAGTCATGTGTCGGTAGCGCGGCCATATTCAATATTGACGGGTTCGAGACGCTTTGGATCAATCGGCGCGCGTGTAAATATTTTTACTGCCGGTATGTTGCGATCCCGAACGGGATCAATATCCTGCAGCCAGGAACGCAGTGCGCCTTGCTGGCGCCAGGCACGCCATCCGGCAATCAATCGTCCCATCAAAATGGCTGTTGATAACAGATGCCAGCCAACGACTAAGAGCAACCCGATATCCGGTTGCGCGGTAAACCAGCCATAGGACAGTAAGATCAGGTTGGGGTTGCGCCGTGCAGTGATCAGGCGGTTAAAAGAATCCAGTTTGCGCCAGATAAACATGTCAAAAGGGGCGAGCCAGAGTTGAAATGCGCCCTCGCATAGACGGCCGCCTACATAACCGAAAAACATCAACCATATCAACAGATCCAGGTTGGCAATCGGAGTTAATGTATTTGCCAGACCGATACCCCAGGCCAGGTACCAGAGTGGGGGGTGGATGATATCCAGGCCGTGGTCAAGTACATCGCCGATACGGCTTGATGTCACTGTAACCCGCGCCAATTTACCATCCACGGTATCCAGAAAGGTCATAAACCATCCCATGAGCAGACCGATTCCAAAATAGCCGAACCAGAATGCAACGCCAGCCAACAGTGCGAAAACAACGCTGAGCAGCGTCACATGGTTGGGCCGCCAACCGCGCCGTACGCACAGATGTGTGCACCAGTAGGCAGGCAGCGGCCACAACCATTTTGTAACCAGGTCAGTAACGCCTTTGTAAGATCCTGAGAACAGTTCCTTTTCCAGCAATTTTCGGTTGTTTTCCGTAATTGGCAGAATATAAGGCGGATCTTTTTTTTTCAGATTTTGTTGAAAATCAATTTTGAGATCGTTTAATGTGTAATGTGGAAGGCCCGACAGAATATGTTCCGGTCTCCGGTTTTTTTGATTGGTCAATACACCGAGCAGATGTGGTGCCTGACTTTGGATTGTGCAGACTGCAACCGGTTGATTGTCATGACTGTATAGCGCCATAGGCGTTTTCATGTTTATCAGTGCTGTCAGTACTCTGATGTCATACAGGTAATGCGCGTTCAATATAATAAGGGATGCCTCTACAGGTATTGATTCGATCTTTTCAACCAGCACTGCATTTTCAATAGACTGAATCATCCGTTGCAACCGTTCCCGGCCATCCAGTCCCCAAATCCTGGTTTTACTTTCACCTGTGATATAAATATATGTAGTCGTTGGCATAGGTTCTTTATTCAAAGAAATAAGGTTGTTTTTTATTATTTTTTAATTTTAATGTTGTCGTTCTTATCGCGTCGCACTTACTGCTTTGCTATTGAATGATTGGTTTTTCTGCATACTACTATACCAACAGGGATTTTAAAAAACTCTACGCAGCAAAAAAATGGCCAGCAAGATTAATACAATGCTGGGCGCAAGTGCCACGAAAGCGGGTTCCAGGCGTAATAATAATCCGGCATTGGCGATAATTTGATCGAGCAGATATACCGCAACGCCAATTAATGCAGAGAATACGAGTTTGTTGGCCAGACCGGATCGAATGGAACCAAAAATAAACGGAATTGAAAGCATGAGCATGGCGATAGTGAGTAAAGCGCTGCCCGCTTTACGCCATAAGGCAAGCGCGTAGGAATCAGCATCCTGACCGGTGCTGCGCAGAAAATTGACATGGCGTACGAGTTCAAACGGCGAAAGACTTTCGGGCGGTTTAGTTAGTGTTGCGATATCTTCCGGGTTTAAAAATGACTGCCAACTCAGCGCTTCAGCACGGGTTAAAAAAATTTCTTTTTCTGTGAATTTTCTAACAATGACTTGCCTCAGAATCCAGGCATCATCATTGCGGATGTCAGCAGTTTGGGCATGAATATGCGCCGACAAAAAACCGGTATTATCAAGATGGAGGATTTCTATATCTGCCGCTTTTTCAGCATGCAGCATCTGCCCAATCCGCAGGATATTCTGTTCGTTACGTGTCCATATGCCTAATCCTCTGCCTAATTCAGCTGTTTGATTTAATGCGGCAGCGCGATTTGAAATGGCTTTTTGTTGCAGTTGTGGCGCAACAAACTGCTCGAGTCCCGCAATGAATAAAATAAGCGCAACTCCTACCGCAAGCGGTGCCAGGCTGATTTGAACCGGAGAAATTCCGGCGGTGCGCATGGCAATGAGCTCGGAATTAACCGCCAGCGCACCCAGTGCTGCCACCGTACCTAACAATGCAATAAATGGTGCGATTTGAATAAAGCGGCGGGGCAACAGCATGGTAGTATACATAAAGGCATCAATCGTCCGATAGGTGCCTTTGCCGACATCATCCAACTGGTCCAGCAGATCAAAGAAACTGAACAACGGTAATAAAACGGCTGCGGCGATAATCAAGCCGATCAGTACCTGAATTGCAATATAACGAAAGATAGTCATTACCGAAGGGATAACAGTTTCTGGCCGGGTTTTAACGAATACCATAACAACAAAGTAAACATGGTGATATATAACCACCAGATACCGGGCGTAGTACCGACAGTGCTTTGCTCAACCCAGTTTTTCGCCAGACCGCTCAGATTGTAATACACTGCAAAAACAATCGCGGCTAACAGATAGGTTTTTGTGGCCTTGTCCTGGCGTGGTGCGGTTTGGATGAATGTTACCGCAATTAAAGCCATCAATATGGTTGAAAACGGTCTGGAAAGTCGCCATTGCAGTTCTGCGATTTCCCAGGGTTCTTCGGATTTCCAGAGAGTTCTGGTGGGTGCGGCCTTGCGGCGGTATCTGAGTGCAAGTTCGCTGTCTGTAAAATAGGTCAGCTTTTCAAATTCGATCGTGTCATCCCTGGATGCATCATGCGTTAGCTGATAAATATAACCATCTGATAATTGTATGTGCGGACGATCTTCCTGGGTCTCTGGTTGTTTTTGCATCGCCTCATTGGCGATGATAATTTCACGGGCATCCGGCGTCTGGATATAATGAAAAATGTTGTTCATTTTCTTGTTGGCTTCATCCTTGCTATGCACATAAACAACTCTGCCGGTACTCTCGCTACCATAGAAACGACCCGCTTGGAAGCGATTGGTGTTGAGTTCTGCTTCCGCTTGTGCATCCAGAATATAACTCTCGGCATATGCCCATGGACGGACATAGGTTGACAGCAGTCCACTGATAATGCCTACCGGGATGGCCACCATTAAAACGATGGAAACGATGCGCCTGCCGCTGATGCCGTTGGAGCGCAGGACGTTTAATTCCTGATCTTTATTCAGCCTGCCCAGACCGCTGATAATGGCAATATAAAGAGCCACCGGAATAAGCACCTCCAGCGCAATTAAAGTTTTAAGCATTACCAGTTTAAAAAGAGCGTCCAGTCCTAACGTTTCAGTGACAGCGCCTGCGAGGAGGCGTGCGCTGCTGAAACTTGCAAATAAACCGACAAGTATCAGAATAACGGCGATAAAGGGTGTAGTCAGCTCACGCGTAATATGGCGCTTTATAATTTTCATGTATTTATCCTATCAGAATTAAAATAGATAGCTCTCACTGAATTCAGGTCATGAAAATGTGTTATAGCGTTTTATTACGTTTGTAGAACGGCACGGGTGCCTTGTTGAGTATTGATTCGGCCAGTAATAAATCTTCAATTTTATCTACATCTATGCCTGCACGCGCATCGGGAAGCATGATCCCCTGTGTGCGCACGCCCGATTTGACAGCCAGAGCGTCAAGTGCTTGATCCAATGATAACCGTCTGAATAAATAAGACAATACAATACTGGGGCCAACAATTTGTGAAATCAGTTGCCAGGGTTGTTTGCGCAGGTCTTCCACCTGCCGCCAGAATCGAACCAGCGAGCGTCCCTGCGGATTAAATGTAAACAGATTGCAGCCGCATACGCCGCCATCACGCAAACGAAAAACCGTTCGCTTGGATCCTGGAAATGAAGCGGCCATTTGCTTCTGCGTAACCAGGCCCACTGTTGCATCATGACCGGAATTAAGCGATTCGGTTAAAAAGTGGTGTACGATGTGCGGTGTGAGCAGTGCGTGATCCGCAGTAGTTACGAGTACAGGGCTGTCAACAGGCAAATGATTTAACCCATGCGCTGCACTGCGACTGGGCGAATTTTTATTAGGCAGCCAGCTAACTTCGCCGGATTCGATGCGCTTCATCAAAGGCGGACAATCGCTTAATAGGGATCTGGGCGGGCCACACAAGAGGATCGAATCAACCAGATCGCTGGCGGTAAGCGCGTCAAGCACACGCATAATCATGGGTTTTCCACCTACAGGCGCGAAAGCCTTGCAGGCGGCACCTGTATGCTGAGTGATCGGATCACTTGTTGTGCGGTCTGCGGCAAGTATAAGTGCGGCAAATTTTTGTTGTGTTTTTTTCTGTTGATCGCTCACAGTGTTTTTCCATATATACGGTAACGCTTGTATTCCTTGCTGCCGAGGTTTTCCAGAATGCTGCGCATCGACTTATTGTCTTCGAGTATCCAAGAAAGTTCCACTTCCCGTACGCCGTGCGCAAGGCCTGCCTTTCTGGGTGCATCGATAACCATACAAGCAAGCGCTACGCCTAAAGGTGTATTATGAAACTGTTTGCGAACACCCATCAAGGGTATGCGTGCGGTATGTATTGCATGCTTTCTGATTTTTTGAATCAGTTTAAGCCAGCCAAAGGGAAATAAACGCCCGTTGAGTTCAGCAAAAATCTCATTCAAATTAGGGAGTGCTGCCATAAACGCGGCGGGATAGCCATCAACTTCAGCGATCTGAATGTAATCATCCGGCACCAGGTATTTAAGGCTGTTTCCCAGCTCCGCAAACTCTGCTTGCGTGAAAGGCACAAACCCCCAGTTTTCAGACCAGGCGTCATTAAAAATATCGCGCAGAATTTCTATTTCCCCGGAAAATTGCTTGCGGTTTATTGCTCTGATATGTATTCGGTTGGCATGCCGTTTAATCAGTTGCTGCATAATTCTGGGCGGTTCAAAGTCAACCTGTATCCAGTAGGCCAGCAGATCTTTGACGGGATAATATTCTTGTTCAGTCAGCAGCTGGGGATACCAGCGGGCAGAATGCGGCATCATGACGACAGGTGGCGCATCATAGCCTTCTACCAGGATGCCGCATTCCTGGTTAATCGATAAATTAAACGGGCCCGTGATTTTGCGTGTGTGTCTTGCCGCCAGCCACGATTCTGCATGTAGCATCAGTGCATGAAACACTTCGGAATCATCAATACACTCCAGCAAACCAAAATGTCCAGTGTCGTCACCGTATCGCTCACGGTGTAATTCATCAATTTGTGCGCTGATTCTGCCTACCGGCAGGTTGTTTTGATAGGCAACCCAGGCCTGCCATTCGCCATGTTGCAGAAAAGGATTATATTTGGAAAAATGAAAACGGCGCTCGAGACGTAATGGCGGTACCCACATCGAGTCGTCAGCATAAATATGCCAAGGAACCTCGATAAAATCGCCCATATCCCGATATGACATCACCGGACGTACGGTTAATGCTTTGGAGATAGTTTGTTTTCCGGGACGATTCATAGGTTTGTTTTTGTATTCTTATATTGTCTTTTAACCGCAAATGATTTCTTAATCTTGAAGAGATATTATGAAGAATTGTTGCCAGAAGCAATTCATTTCAACAAAAATACCAAAAATAAACCCGGATTTTCTTTTAGAAGATCCGGGTTTGGTTAAATTTGTGATTGTTTTTACGAATGATTTGTGGAAAAAAATATATTAATGGTTATCGAATCGATAATCGTCCATATATAAATACCGTTTTTAATAATAAATCAGGTTGTTTTTGCCGGTGGCGAGTCAATCGCTGTTCCCGATTCATTAGAGTGCGTTTCTGCTCTTTGTTTTTCTTGTTCTTCATGAACATGTGCCGCGGTTTTTTCTTGATGGCTATCTTGTGATCCATCGGTTTTATCACTGGGCTTTTCATCGAACCAGCGGTAGAGTGTCGGCAAAACAACCAAGGTAAGCAAAGTTGAAGTAATGAGCCCACCGATCACTACAATCGCCAACGGTCGTTGTACCTCAGATCCCGGTCCGGTGGCAAACAGAAAAGGAACCAGAGCCAACATGGCAACTGTCGCTGTCATCAATACCGGCCTGAAACGTTGTTCGCAGCCACGGATTACCGAGAGGGGTATATTGACGCCTTGTTCACGTTGGCCGCGAATATAAGAGATTAATACAACGCCATTCAAGACGGCGATTCCCCATAGTGCAATGAAACCGACAGAAGCGGGAACTGATAAATATTCTCCGGTAATGAACAGTCCCATGATGCCACCAATGGATGCAAAGGGGAGCACCAGTATAATCAGTGCGGCTAGTTTGACTGAGTTAAACAGCATAAACAACAGGAAGAAAATGGCCGCAATTGTAATAGGTACAATGATTGAAAGTTTCGCCATGGCACGTTCCATATTTTCAAATTGGCCGCCCCATTCAAAATAATAGCCATCCGGTAATGTAATTTCTTTTGCAGTCCGTTCCTGGAGTTCCTCTACAAATCCACCCATGTCACGTTCATGCACATTGGCACCGACAACCACGCGGCGCTTAGCAAATTCACGGTTAATTTCTGCCGGTCCGTCAACGACCGTAACATTGGCAACGGAGTGTAACGGGATCAATGCGCCGCCCGGCACCATACCGCCACCGGGAAGTTTTTCCGGGGTGCGCAGCAACAGGTCGCGAATGGCATCAACGTTGTCGCGG
>DOOY01000141.1 GCA_003514765.1 Nitrosomonas sp.
AAAAAAATTGATAAACTGAAGAGAAAAACAGGTCGTCACTGAATGACGGACAGCACAAAAAACTACCGTCTCAGGTTACTCAAACACATCAATGCGAGGGAGTTTTAGTGATATCCAGCGGTTGTTTTTTATGCTTACTGCATTTTCACAGCATATCCTTACGCGTGTTAGTGACACTGTTGCATTGCTGATGTAAGCGTTGCATCTATACAACTAAGGTTGCCGCAGATTAATGATGATATCAGTACCTAAGCCCTCGGTCGTAAAAGCCGAATCACTGAATTTTGGAAAACCCATTACAGGTTTCGGATTATTGGATAATCCGAAAGGCTCCCCCGGAAACAGGTTCCTATACCGTTTTAATTTACGGTCTGCATCTTTGTCATGGTAGGCTGATACGGCGTATGTGCCGTGTTGATCCAGATTAAAACAGACAATATGCTGCGCATCAGTCGCCGGAACACGGACATGCCGTTTTCGACCCTGTTTTATCAGAAAATGATTAGGATCATTATATAAACCGACTGTCAGCATGCCGCCGTAACTGACGCCATTAACAGTCACTCTGATTTGTGAAATATCCGGATTGCATTCATCCGGTGCTTCATAGGGACGAATATCCAGCTGCTGCGCAGCCTCAGATGCAGTTGCGAATCCAAAAAACAAAGCGCCGACCAAGGCAAAAATTTGTGTCTTAATTATTAAAAACATTTTGTTGACTAATCGATTGAGAAATATCAGCCTTTAATTTCATGACATTTCACCCAAGGCAAGATGAAGTAATATCATATCAGGTTCAGACTAACACGAGGAAGCAGCACTTTGATGAATCCAGGCGTATTTTGAATTTATAGAGTAAATCCTAGCCTACACATAAGCTGTAGAAATGAGCCTATTTGATACATACAAGCCTGACCTGATGAATATCGGTAATACCTTGCAACACTTTTTCAATCCCATCCTGTTTCAATGTCCGCATGCCTTCATCTAATGCAGTTACCAGCATTTCCGCAACCCTTGCGTGTTCCTGGATGTTCTTCTTCAAGAGATCCGATGCAGTCAGCAATTCATGCAAGCCAACACGGCCACTGTAGCCCGTTCCGGCACAATCATCACAGCCAACCGATTTATACAAGGTAATCTGATTATTTTCGTCGCCGTATTGCTTTATCCAGTTGTCGTGTATTTCAGCTATGGCGGCATCTGGATTATCTTTAAAACGATCTATATGCCTGAGTTCCTCACAGTATTCCGCAAGTAACGATTTAATCTCGCGCTCGCTGGCCACATGCGGTTCCTTACACTTCTTACATAAACGCTTGGCCAAACGCTGCGCCAAAACCCCCAGCAGTGCATCAGCAAAATTAAACGGATCCATACCCATATCCAATAACCGTATTATCGATTCTGGTGCACTATTGGTATGCAATGTGGCAAATACCAAGTGTCCGGTTAAAGACGCTTCGATACCAATACTGGTGGTTTCCTTGTCACGCATCTCGCCCACCATGATGATATCGGGATCTGCACGCAAAAAAGACTTCATCACAACAGGAAAGGTCAGACCTGCTTTGACATTCATTTGCACCTGACGCAATCCTTTCTGGGTAATTTCAACCGGGTCTTCTGCCGTCCATATTTTGGTCTCTGCACGATTAAGATGCTTCAAAATAGAATGCAGCGTGGTCGTTTTACCTGAACCTGTTGGCCCACAGACAAAAAACAAACCATAGGGCTTGCTGATAATGCTTTTAAGCTCACTCAGATTATGTGGCGTAAAACCCATATTATCGAGTGGAATAGGTTCTCCGGCAGCCAATATACGCATCACGACATCTTCCATTCCGCCAGCTGAAGGTATTGTCGCCACCCTGAGCTCAATATCCAGCGGCGCGAACCTTCTGAATTTAATTTTACCGTCCTGCGGACGGCGTTTTTCTGATATATCCAGGTCGCACATGATCTTGATTCGTGTTACCAATGGATTACGATAGCTGGCCGGAATTTCGATATACGGCATCAAGGAGCCATCCTTGCGGAAACGAATCTTGGTTTTTTCCTTGCCCGGATAGGGTTCTACATGAATATCTGACACGCCCATTTTATAAGCATCAATGATAATTTTATTTACCAGCTTGACGAGTTCATTATCCGATGCAGCCGAAGTTTCATCGATCTCATGAATATCTTCACCGGGGTCTTCCATATCGACCAACATGTCATTAATGTTACCCGAATCTATTTCACCAGGACTGCCGCCATAAAACAGATTGACTGTCTGCTTGAATTCGCGTTTGGTAGTCACCGTATAAATGACTTTATATTTGGGAAAGATATTATTAACAATACGAAGCGATTTGATACGTTCTGGATCAAGCGTCAGCACCACCAGCCCGTCTTTGTTGTCATCAATCGGCAGCCAGGCATTCGCCTCCACGTAATCTCTTTTTAGATTGCGTAGCAGTTCCATCGGTCTTATACGTTCCGACTTAAACGGCTCGTATTTGACGTCAAAGAATGATGCTAGTGCCTTGCCAATCGAGGGAACAGCAATCTGAAATTCATCAATTAGAACATCTTCCAGGTCACACCCCTTTTTCCGCGCGGATCGTGTCGCCAGTTCGAACTCGGCGGCTGAGATAATTGCATCAAAAATCAGATAATCATATTTTGATTTAAGTAATTTGAAAAATTTTTGCCGTTGTTTGAGCGCAATTGCCAGTGTCCGCGCAACCTCCGCGGCACCATCGACCACTACTGATGAGAAAGCGTGATCATCCTTGTTGTTAATAACCTGCATGACACCTACCAATGCGCTGTCATCAGCGTTCAATATCGGCGCCACAAGCATTTGCTTTGTTCGATAGCCCGTACGCTTGTCAACTTCCTGCAAGAAAGTCAGTTTCTCGTTATACTGCATTAACTCGCGTTTATTGTAGACATCTTCGATATTTACAATTTCTTTTTTCAGACCCACAAAACCGGCAATACTGCGCTCATTTATCGGCAGCTTTAAATCCTGGAAAGAATCCAGACCGGTCTTCACTCTGGAAGTCAAAAATGATTTGTCTTCACTCAGGGTATATATCGTTAATCGATCTGCATTGAATAAACCACAGATATCTTTGCTGACCTGCAGCATAATTTCATCTATGTCACTGGCCGCATGAATCTTATTGGTTACTGTTTGCAGATTTTTAGAAAAATCGAGTCTATTGCTGATATCGGAAGACTCTATACCGCTGGGTTTAACTGCAATAGTATTCATTCAATACATCTCCAAGATACTCTAGAATTCGAATATCTGATTCTTCAATAACCGACTTGGCTTGAATTTCCCTGCACAGGCTAAAATTTCTTGCATCGTCAGTTCATCCTCGCCTTGCTTCAAATGTGTAATATATACTTCAGCTTTCAATGTAAGTTTTTCCAGCTCGGCACATAACAAACTGGGACAAAGATGCTTTGATCTAATCGCAATATCCCTTTTCTTTTCACAAAAGGCTGCTTCTATAATCAAATATTCGAGGTTTTCAATTGTGTTTACGACAGACCATAGTGCATCATTAGTCGTTGTATCTCCTGTAAACACCAGACTCGCATTACCTGAATCAAGCTGATAACCTACAGTCGGCACAACATGATTAGCGGGTAAGGGTATTATTTTTCTTCCATTCAGTTCTGTTACCGTTCCTAGCGAAATAACCTCGTAACGCATGTACGGATTTTTCGTATCTGGAATTTTTGTAAAATCGGGCCAGATATGCCAGTTAAACAAATGCTGCCGTAAAATATTAAGCGTAGCTTGAGTCGCGTAAACGGTAACGGGTTTCTGGCGAATAAAACCAACAGTATCCACCAGAAAGGGAATATAAACGATATGATCCAGATGAGAATGTGTCACAAAAATATGATCGATTTGAATCAACTCATCCAGTGTTAAATTACCCACGCCGGTACCCGCATCAATCAAGATATCTGAATCAACTAACATTGATGTTGTGTCGGAATCACTACCAATGCCGCCACTACAGCCTAATATCCTGAGCCTCACATTTCGCTCCAAATTTACATGTTATTTAACAAGTAACACAGGTATTGACGACAACTGCATCACTTTATTAACCACCGAGCCCAGCAACAGACTTTTGATGACCCCATGACCGCGCGCGCCGATGACTATTAAGTCACATTGCTGTGTTGTTGCAAATCGTTCAATCATATCCGCCGAATCACCCAGCGTGATATGACATTGATATGTAATTTTCGCCTGCTCCAATAACTCGCATGCATTCTGCAGGCACTTCATGCCCTCTTCCTGATGATATTGTTTAATGTCACCTTGATTAATGAATAGAGAAACATTTCCGTCCAGTGGAAATTGAACATTCAGCAAATGAATTTCCGGTGTTTCTTTATACCAGTTCATCATTTCAATCGTTTTCCTGACTGCTTTACTAGAGTGATCAGAGCCATCAATAGGTAATAAAATTTTCAGCATTTCCAATTTCCCGGTTATGTTTGAGCCAGTTAATTCCGCGGATTCAATTAATGCGTTTTCTTCTTATCATCGGCCAGATCAACAACTGGCGCCATTCGCGCTTGAGCGCGGGATGCCAGTTTTTTGCCGATCATCACCACCATAAATGTAGCTAATAAAGGCATCAGCCACTGTAAGTAGACAGCATTATGTACCACCCATTCCCTCGTGACCTCATCGGTTACAGCCATATCTCCGGCAATCCAACCCAGCAGCCCGGCACCGATAACAATTGTAATAGGATAACGATCCATAAGTTTCATAACCAGTTTGCTACCCCATACAATAATGGGTACGCTAAAAGCCAATCCGAAAATAACCAGCCCCATACTGTCTTTAGCGGCTCCGGCAATAGCAATCACATTGTCCAAACTCATCACGGCATCTGCGACAATGATGGTTTTAATCGCCCCGGCCAAAGTCGTACTGGCTGCAACCTCATGCCCGTTGACAACCGGCTCCGGCTGCAATAACTTGACGCCAATCCACACTAATAAACATGCGCCTACAATTTTCAAATAAGGCACGGCCAGCAAGCTTAGTGCAAAAAAGATGAGAATGACACGCAGTGCAATAGCGCCAAAAACACCCCAAAAAATACCGAGATTGCGTTGCTTTTCTGGTAAGCGGCGGCAAGCCAGCGCGATAACAACGGCGTTATCTCCGCCCAATACAATATCAATCGCAATAATTTGCATAACCGCTATCCAAAACTGCGGACTGTCAAAGCCCATTTAATTTTCACCTCTGATCATTATTCGAAAATAAAAAAACATGATTTGCGCTTTGCTTTATCAGCCCCAATTAACTACTGAGAAACTGCAATATTTTTTCCTTTTGCTGCAGCGTATCATTGTGACCCAGTTCAATAAGCGCCTTGCAAAACGGCGCTTCAAACAATACATAACTTAACAATGTCGATCCGTTTGGACTCATCGCACCGACAGCCCTGTAGAGGTAACGCATTGTCCGGGGCAATGATTGTGCGTACTGCTTTGCAATTTCGTTTATTTCGACACTGGGCGATATCATCATAGACGCAACCGGGCGCAATAATATATTTTTCTCTTGCCGCGTCTCCGGCGGTATCAGCTTCAATGTTTCATTAATCCGCCGCAAACGCTCAAGATCTACATCCAGACTGTCGACAAAAATACTATTCATAGCATGGCCGGCAATTTGCGCAAAGGAAGGCGGATTAGATGCACTGACGCGTCCAGGTAAATCGTCAGTTTCTTTATGCATACCAAGAATCAACACCTTATCTGCGCCCAAATGAAGTGCAGGGCTGATGGGCGTCATTTGCCGCATTGAGCCATCACCAAAAAATTCGCGATGTAATTTGACAGGTGGGAAAAAAAATGGAATCGCTGAGGAAGCCATCAGATGTTGTGCGCCTATATGCGTTGAGACGCCAACACGTTGCGCGCGTTTCCAAGGGATTATTCCGCTTGCAGCCTGATAAAATGTTACAGATTGACCGGAAGTATAGCCCCATGCGGTTATACCCAGCGCATGTAACGATCCGGAACGAATACAATGATGCAGCATTCGAAAAGGAATGCTTCGGAACAACAACGATTCCAGTGGCGCATTATCCAGTAAAGAGATAGCTCTATGGCGACCATACTCACGCGAAAACAACGATATTAGACAACGAAAACTATTTTTCACTACACCCAGGCAATCTGAGCGATACACCTGATCCACATGAAAGTTAGCCCATACGTTCTCCAGCTGACGCACACCTTCCTGAAAATCATTTGCAGCAACAGCCAGACTGGCGGCATTGATAGCACCCGCCGATGTACCACAAATAACGGGAAAAGGATTACAGGCACCATCAGGCAACATTTCAGCTATTGCACGCAAAACACCTACTTGGTATGCCGCGCGTGCACCGCCACCCGTTAAAACCAGTCCGACTTTAGGCTTATCATTCTTTGATTTTAGTTTAATTGTTCTTGACAACGCATTATGCCTTTACTTTTTCCAGCGCATCCTGCAGCGTATCCTCATTCAATTGATTCAAAGATTTAGATAACAACTTAGCCGTTTCACAGGCTTCTTTTGGTAATTTTCTGCTATCCAGGCAGGCGATAAACCTTGCCGCCGCTCCAACTATATTCAGCAAACTCTGGCGCTCAACCATCAACATCTCTATTTCAGAACGCAACATGGATACTTCCTGTTCCTTTAAAATTGTATGATGCATGATATTACCTTTAAATTGTAGATACAGTTAAAATATATCAACGAATATACCAGAACCATAAATCAAATATATTCCGAACTCAGTGCTATTTATCACCTTTTTCTCTCAATTTTCAAACAAACTGTCCTGACATCCAACATATGCATACTGACACTTCTTTCAAATTATTTCCTGAAATTGAACCTTATCAACAGGGAATGTTATCAGTCGATTCCATCCATACGATCTACTGGGAACAATCAGGTAATCCTGCAGGTATTCCGGTTGTTTTTTTACATGGCGGACCGGGTGCGGGTTCAACACCAGCTCACCGCCGTTTTTTTGATCCATCCTGTTACAGAATTATCATTTTTGACCAGCGTGGAGCTGGAAAATCAACACCATTAGGTGAATTGCGTGATAATACGACCCCGCTTCTGATTAGTGATCTCGAGCAATTAAGGCAACACCTCGAAATTGAAAAATGGGTAATATTCGGTGGTTCCTGGGGCAGCACATTGGCCCTTGCATATGGTGAAGCACACCCGGATCGCTGCCTGGGTTTTATTTTGCGCGGAATCTTTCTATGCCGGAAAAAAGAGATTGATTGGTTTCTTTACGGATTACAGATTTTTTTCCCGGAAGCATGGCGGAAATTTGTTGAACCACTTGACGTCATAGAACGAAAAAATATTCTGGCGTCGTATTATCAACGGGTAAAAGACGCAGACCCGGCAATCCATATGCCCGCTGCACGCAGCTGGAGTATTTATGAGGGTGCTTGTTCAACGCTACTGCCAAGCGCCGAAACTGTCAATTATTTTTCGGGCGATACGGTTGCTTTGGGTTTGGCACGCATGGAAACACATTATTTCAGTCATGACATATTTCTGCCAGAAAATGCATTACTGGATAATGTGCAAAAACTGCACGCTATTCCAGCAACTATTGTACAGGGCCGCTATGACGCTGTTTGTCCGATTATCAGTGCAGATGATTTACATCAAGCGTGGCCGCAAGCTGAATATATTATTATAGATGACGCAGGTCATTCGGTCTGGGAACCGGGCATTCTATCAGCGCTGATCAAAACAACTGAAGAATATAAACAAAAATTTGCACCACCAGATTAATTCATCGACAGCTTTGAATTCGACAAATGCAGAAAATTACAGTAAGCAAGTAAAGTCTCGGCAGAATAAACTAACACGCTGTTAACAAGCCATTAGGGAATTTCATAATCAATTTATTTGAAAAAAAAAACAGCTTTATGCAATTTTTTTCTTTTTAACGGGTGCGGCGTCAAGCCTTTCAATCACTTCAAACTTCCGTGTATCCATATCAGTAAAACCTGTGAGTATTTGCAAGTGCGGTACAAGATCAGGCACCTTATCCTTGATGATATTATGTGCAAATCCGCTGAGAAAAAGCGCTTTTTCCTTGGCCAGATGATATTCAGGCCCTGCCTCGTCACGAAATGCGGCTGACGTCAACAACACAATCCCATTGGGATCTACACGACCATCATCGATGTTACCTTTAAGGAGTTTTGCAGCTGTTTCAATCGCAACCGATAAATTCGGATCAAAGGGCCCGACAATAAAAGCGGTATTAATTGCATGTAACCAGTCAAAACCACGTCCCACACCCAAAACCCATTCTTTATGTTCGGCATCTCCAACAGGTCTGTTAGACGCACGAATCTCGGCTATATGTCTGATATTTCCACGTACTAATGGAATCATATCGCGCACAATTCGCTCCGGCATAGTTGGGTACAGGGAATAGAGCAATTCCTCCAGTTCTATTTGTGAAGATTGTTTGATTTTAGCCAGGTCAACTATGACGTCATCATCTTCACCATGCAAAACCAGCGCTTCAAGATCCGTTTCAATGCCACAGACAATAGGCATCACCGCACCTTTACCATAAACACGTATAAATTGATCCTTCAGTTTAATCGCGGCGTCTCTGGCTGAGTCAGTATTATAATTGTACCCCCGGCATCCGCGGTGTGCATCCCCACGCGCATAGTGGTATGTCACAAAAACCAAACAGTGCCTGCCACGACCGATTGAATACTGCACCCATTGATCAAGAATATTTTGAAAAAAAGGCCAGCCCAAGTCAAATTTACCACCGAGGTTCCGAAAGGGTTGAATAATTCCCAATGCGGTCTGCGTCATCACAGGTAAGTGTAATCTGCCATCCATACATTTAAGCGCTGCTATCTCAGTAGGATGCTCACCTCTATATCTTCTTCGTTCGGATGACAGGTCCATAAAAGCCTGCGAATGGCGTGCATTCAAATCAAGTAGGTAATCTATACCGGTATTATGTGCATTTGTCATAGTCATATCCAAATTATTAAAATCCTAAGGAGATTGAATTGTTAATCTCGCCAGCCATGCTTCAGAAGCAGCTTGATTGATATTCAATATATAGTCAGGAAACAGACCAAATATCAATACTAATAGCGCAGGGATAAAGAGTAAAGCCATTTCTCTGGATTTTATGTCAATAACCTGCTTGACATCGCTTTGGATAATAGGACCTAAGAAAGCTTTGCGTGTATAAGAAAACATATAAGCAGCACTTAAGATTGCACCGGATAATGCTGCAATGCCAAGAATCGAATGCGTTTTAAGCGCGCCGACTATCATTAACAATTCTGCCGGGAAGCCACTGGTTCCAGGCAACCCGATACTAGCCAAAAGAAATAAAAAATAAAAAAAAGTCAATTTAGGCATTACCTTTGCCAAACCGCCCAAATGAATTGTTTCAGTACTCCCAATTCTATTATGTATAAAACCTGCAATCAACATCAGTGAGCTTGCTATAAAAGTAAAGTTAAGTAACTGAAAAATTGCACCTTGAAGCCCCTGCATGGTTAATGAAGCGATCCCGACAATCACTAATCCAACGTGACTTACACTGGCATAAGCAAGCAGACGCCTTAAATTTGTTTGCTGCAGCGCAATCAGTGCAGCATAAATCAATGTAACAGCACCAATGACACTCAACAACCAGCTAAAATCGACTGCCGCAGCAGGTGCCAAAGGCATTGCAAAGCGTAAAATTCCATAAACACCTAATTTTAACCCCATTAATAAAGCTACCACATGTGTGGGACCTTCCATAGAAACGGTTGGCATCCATGTATGTAATGGAACCAAAGGCGCCTTCACAGCAAAACCGAACAACAACAGCAGGAAAACAATGGTCTGCAAATTATCGGGGAGTGGCGTATTCAACAATACTGGCAGACTGAAAGACAGCCCCTGCGGTATTACTCTGTCGATATGCAACGCATGATTTGATGCCAGCAATATGAAAGCAAGCAAAATGGGCACGCCGCCTGCAATCATGTACAGAATATATTTCATGGCTGCACTGCGTCGATGAGAACCTATTCCCCAAAGACCGATTAAAAAGAAAAATGGCGGCAAGGTCAATTCCCAGAAAAGGAAGAACAGCACGGTGTCCAAAGCGCAAAATATGCCAAAACTCACGCCTTCCAATGCCAACAGCAATGAAAAATAAAAACGAGGCAAAATTGCAACAGAATTCCATGATGCAAGCATTGCGACCAACGTTAACAATGCGGTCATCGGCAAGAACAAAATTGAAATACCATCAACTCCGACCAGATATTCAATATTTAACAAAGGAATCCAGGCATAACGTTCCACTAACTGAAATTCACTTTTGCCCGCATCAAATAGAATTAATGCAAAAATAGACAAGAGCAATGTGAGTATCGCTACAAATAGCGCGATATGCTTTGCGATATCAATATTCCTTATCGAACCAGCCAGCACTGCGCCGAATAAAGGAATAATAATAATAAGACTCAAAAATGGAAAACTTGCTTCGATCATGCTAATTGTCCTTTGTTATAATTTATTGCGCAGCCAACGTATCCGCGTTGATTGTTTCTATGCTGGAATAAGTACTGCTAATCGGTTCAAGATTCTGATCAATAATGTCTATCCAAGGAGAAGTATGAACACCGGCTGAAATCAGTATGCCGCAAATCACGATAGCAATAATCCATTCATTTCTTGGTGATGGTTCTGTACTACTCACGTACAGCGTATTCTTATACGGTCCTTGATGGCGGTTGGGAGCAGCAATAAATATTTGTTGGAAAGCGCGCAATAACAATCCAACCGCCAGCACATTACCAATCAAAATAGCAATAGAAACAATCCAGCCTTGTCCTTTAATGGTGCCCTCAAGCAACAAATGAATACCATCAAAACCTGGCGTTCCTGGCATTACCATCGTACTTAATGCACAGATCACGAATAAAACCGCAATCGCAGCATTGGCATCATACATGCCGCCCAAGCGCGGAATATAGGCAGTATGCGTGCGTTTATAAATCATTCCAATACTAAACAACATCCCTGCCGTCGCCAATCCATATGCAATTGAAAGCAAAATACTGCCTTCCATACCATATTTATTGAAGTCAAATATTCCAATAACCAGCAAACCTGTCTGGCTGATAATGGCAAATGCGAGCAAACGGCGCATATTAATCTGCATTAACGCAAGCAAAGCACCATAAAAGATACCGATCAGCCCCAGCGTTACAACAAACCAGGCCCACTGTTCGGCAACTTCAGGAAGCAGTGGGACCAAAAAACGCATCGCTGCATAAATGCCTAGTTTTAAGCTGACCAGGAAGATCCCTACGCTGGCAACCGTGCCTTGTTCGGCCAGCACAGGCAGCCACCCGTGAAACGGGAACAATGGCATGCGTATCGCAAAACCAAAGAACAACAGAAAGAAAATGAGTGTTGCGTATTCAAGCTTAACATTACTGTCTTTCAGATCCAGCCAATCGAACGAAAGCACATCCGTTGATACCATGGTGCCAAATCCCAGCATCAGAAAACCTGCCAATACCATGAATAACCCGCTTCCCCAGTGCTGTAACAACAATGCAACAACCCATCGCCGATTCTGACCGGAACCTGCTCTAAGCGTCATCAACACCACGGGAATTAATTCAAGAAAACACCAGAACCAGAATTGCATTGCGTTCATGGCTGCAAACGCACCGACGAGAATCGCTTCATATCCGAGCAAACAAGCAATATGCGTTCTGTCTGCCACACGTCGCGTCGTCAGCGTATAAACAAGTGCCAGTAACGATAAAACTGCAGTCAGCAGTATAAATAGTATATTGGTACCATCAACACCCACGCTATAGGTGAGCCCTATCCCCTGATATCGCTCATAGAATTGAATACCGGTTCCTTCAGTTTCAAAAGCCATCAGCATATAAATACTGAGCAAAAATGTCAGAATTGTGCCAACAAAACCGAGACGCAGCGCCACAGTGGATGATTTCACCAAAATTACCAAAACCATAGCTATCAATGGCACCAGCGTGATAGCTGACAACACAGGGAAAGCTAATGTTTCAGACCACAGAGTTATATTTTTGATATCCATGAATCCCTCAAATTGAAGCAGCAAGCATTAACACAATGAACACAAACAACACGAGATAGCGCGGCTTAAGGATAAGTTGTTCAAAAGTAATCGCAGCCCGTCCAAGCTTGCTGCCTATTTCCACCATATCCATACCGATACCCCGAAGCACCAACCGCTCTTCAAACCAACTCATAATATTCGCCACCCACTCCAGAAGCTTACCAACAATTCCTTTACCTCTTGCGAACTCAACACTCATATCGGCCAATCTATTTTTGTATGTATCTTTCTCAAATTGTGTCAACGAAGTAATTGCTGTAAAGGATGTGGCCGGGTCTCCCATAGCACGATCAATAATATTTTTATCAAAACGATCAAGATCATATCCTAATCCGTTTACAGGCCGCACCAATGTTCTATCAGTGATCGGATCAAGCCAGAATCGTTGTAGTGAGGCAACATACAACCAGCGTTTATTGGCCATCGCCGCAGACACCGGTTTCATCGGATTACCATGTACGTAATGTAATAATGACGGGGCCGTTAAAACTTGGTAGCTCCTGACAACTGCGTGCGCACAAAGATGCCACATCGCCAATTCCCATAAACCCAAACCACATTCAAGAAACATCAAACCTAATTGTCCGGATATAGCAAAGCATAATGAGCTTTTAACGTCTGTCTGGGTCAGCCCCACAATAACGCTGTATATTGCGGTAAATAAACCAACAACAACCAAAAGCCCCATCGTTAGTGGCGCTTGTTCGATAATCGGCCGTAATAAAATAACCAGAAAAACACCAGCATGTATCATCACTGCGCCATAAAACACGGCACTTGAAGGCGTAGGCCCTTCCATTGCTCTTGCCAGCCACGGTGTAAAGGGAAGTTGAGCTGATTTAGCCATTGCAGCAACCACAAAACATAAACTGATTACCGTAACAGTAGGAGTTGTCAAACTTTCTGCCAGATTATTCAGGCTGGTCCAATCAATCGTTCCGCCAAAATAGTAAGAAAGCGCTATCCCTAAAATAAATCCGGTGTCACCGATACGATTAGTCACAAAAACACGCGTTGCATTAATGCCTGCAATAGGCCGGTCATAGGCAAAGGAAATTAATAAATATGAGCATAATCCCGCCAGCTCCCATCCAATGAACGTTCCAGCAGCATTTCCTGATAACACCAGCAATAACATTGATGATGAAAACAGGCTTAAAACAAAAAAGAAACGATGAAACCCGGATTCCTTATGGATATAGTTTGTTGAAAAACGTGTGATAACAACCAGAATAATCGAAAATAACGCAGCAAGCACTACACTGAATCCTGTCGTTATAAAGTTGAGTTCTACTACAAGATCCCCACTGTTTAACCACTTTCCTGCAATTAAAACGCCTTCATTCACACCCATCCAGTCTGCCACTAATAATGCAATGGATGCAACACAGGACAGGTATATCGCATTTTTTGCGATTTCAGCGCTGATTGCTTCACCTTGCTGACCACTGATCTGGTTAAATAAATGACCAAAACCGATGATTGCAGCAGCAATAAATGGCAATAATGGTATAAAAATAGCCAAATAGTCCATTCTAAACTCCTGTCATCTTGGGTTGTTTTATCAAAACAGGTGGTAACGGAACGTTAATATCCTGATAATACGCAATCGAAGACTCAACCTCAGGAACCTCTTTTACTTCCGGTTGCCAAGGTACAAAACCGACGCCGCGTTCAAAACATGATATCTCGCCTGTATCAGGATCAATCGCGCTTAGCAATACCCAGCCTCCACCCACCAATTCTTGAATACTGGGTTGACGCCCATAAATTTCGCCAAGAATTTCCGTTTTAGCTTCTACCAGAATTTGCAAACGTATTGCTTCATGTATCTCAACCATTTGCTTCGG
>DOOY01000241.1 GCA_003514765.1 Nitrosomonas sp.
TTAAGGGATTGGCCGCCTGTGGTGGTTTTTCCTATGGCGATGTGCTGGGCGCCGGTGAAGGATGGGCGAAATCCATTTTGCATAACCCGCGCGCGCGTGATGCGTTTGAAGCATTTTTTCAGCGTGCCGACACTTTTGCGCTCGGTGTCTGTAATGGCTGCCAGATGATGAGTCATCTGCGCGCAATCATACCCGGTGCAGCCCGTTGGCCGCGTTTTGTACGCAATTATTCGGAACAATTTGAAGCCCGCTTTGTCATGGTAGAAGTACAGCAAAGTTCGTCGATACTTTTTGAAGGTATGACCGGCAGCCGTATGCCGATTACCGTCGCGCACGGTGAAGGGCGCGCGGACTTTGCCAGTCATGGCCTGGCGGACAGCGAAGCGTTGGTTACCCTGCGTTATGTCGATAACCGCGGAGAAGTCACGGAAACATATCCCGGCAATCCCAATGGCTCGCCGGGCGGTATCACCGGCATGACAACGCCGGATGGCCGGTTTAATATACTCATGCCCCATCCGGAACGTGTTTTCCGCATTGCACAGCATTCATGGTATCCGCACGAATCGGGCGATTCGGCCCGGCGTATGCGTACACGCGAGGACGCGCCCTGGATACGTCTCTTCAGAAATGCCCGGAAATGGGTGGGATAATGATCGGAAAAACAATGAAAAACGATATAAAAATACTGAAAAAAGGCCTGGTTACGCTGGGTTTGTTGATAATATTTTTTGGCTGGAAAATGTCTGTTGCGCAAACCGATGCTGCCGAAACCGGTGTCAAACCTGCACACAAACCCGTGCAGTCAAACTGCGTACCGCTGGGCAGCTGGGTTATTCCCGGTGCAGGCCAGACAACCTATGCGGATGTCATTGACCATGCGGTCAGCAATTCGGTGGTGTTGCTGGGGGAGACGCATGTCAATGCCGATCATCACCGCTGGCAATTACAGATGCTTGCAGCGATGCATACCGTACGTCCTGATATGGTGATCGGTTTTGAAATGTTTCCGCGCCGCGTGCAGCCCATACTGGACCAATGGATTGCGGGTGAACTGAACGAAAAGGAATTTCTCGCTGCTTCGGAGTGGGACAAGGTCTGGAATACCGATCCAAGTCTGTATCTGCCACTGTTTCATTTCGCGCGTATGAATCATATTCCCATCGTGGCATTGAATATTGAACAACGGCTGCGCCGTCTGGTATCTGAAAAAGGTTTTCATGGCGTGCCGATTGAAGAGCGTGAGGGAGTAACGCGCCCGGCGGAGCCCAGTCAGGCTTATCTGGACTTTCTGTTTCCGATTTACAAGCAGCATGATCGCGAGGACAAAAAAGACGGTGAAATTGGTTATGACGATCCGGACTTCAAGCGCTTTTATGCCGGACAGCAATTATGGGATCGCGCCATGGCGCAAATACTGTATCAGGTATTGAACGATGCGAAACATCTTGGCAATGCCGAAAAACCGCTGGCTGTCGGTATCATGGGTTCAGGCCATGTGGTGCATGGCTATGGTGTGCCGCATCAGTTGAATGATCTGGGTGTGCAGGATATTGCGTCAATATTACCGTGGGATATCAATAAATCCTGCAGCCAGCTTGCCGCCGGTGTGGCCGATGCTGTTTTTGGCGTGTTGCCGCATGTTTCCGATCCATTCAGCGCCCCACAATACCAGCGGTTGGGCATCCGTTTTGAAATGGCGCGCGGCGGCGCTCTGGTGCTGCAGGTGGAAAAGGGCAGTATCGCCGAGGCTTCAGGTCTGCAGGATGCGGATGTTATTCTTGAAATGGCCGGGCTGATGCTGGAAACAACCGATGATGTCATTAATATCGTCAAGCGGCATGCGCCGGGCACCTGGTTGCCGCTTAAAGTGAAGCGTAAAAACCGGGAAATGGAAATCATCGCCAAATTTCCGGCATTGAAAAGCTAACTGAACTCATTATTTCTAAGTTGTTGGAGTACTGATCAGGCCACTGAAAAACGGAAAGCCTGATTAAAGATTGGTTTGTTTTTGGGATTAGGATGAAGCGAAAAACGATTAAATTTTGCCTGTGTTATTTCTTGTTTTGCATTGCCGGCACTGCAACGGCTTATTCTTTGCCGGGCAGCACCATCGATTATGACATTGCGGTGCGCATCGATCCGGCAACACGCGCACTGGAAGGGCGCAGCATCATCACCTTCAACAGAACCCGTGAACAGACGCTGATACTGGGTGGACAATTTGAGGTTACACAGGCGCGCATCAACGGTCAGCCATTCGATCCGGATACCGAACAGTCGCATATGTGGCAGATACCCGTTGCCATGTTGCGGCCGCATCAGATTGAAATCCACTGGCGCGGTGAGTTACATCCGCTTGATGAGACGCTGGATCACGAGCAGACACTGAACAGGCCCATTGCTGTCAGCGCTGTCAGTGGAGAGACGGGCACGTACCTGCCGAACGCATCCTACTGGTACCCGCGGGTAATGGATGGATTGATTCATTATACCGTTCAGATTGAATTGCCGCCCGGTCAGCGGGGATTGGTGGCGGGCCGTTTAGTGGAGGAAGAAGAAACGGATTCAGGCTATCGGGCCCGTTTTGAATTCACGCATCCGGCTGAAGGTATCGATCTGATGGCCGGGCCTTATGAAATTAAAGCGGACAATATTACCGGAATCAAAGGCGAACCGATTCAGCTGCGTACCTATTTTCATCCGCAGATCAGTCAGCTTGCCGATGGTTATCTTGAATCGGTGAAACGCTATTTCAGGCTGTATGAGTCGTGGATAGGCGCTTATCCGTTCACTGCGTTCAGCATCGTATCCAGCCCGACGCCGACCGGATTCGGCATGCCGACACTGACTTATCTGGGCGTCAATGTGCTGCAGCTGCCGTTTATCCGTGATACCTCGCTGGGCCATGAGGTACTGCATAACTGGTGGGGCAATGCGGTTTATCCCGATTATCAGAGCGGCAACTGGTCGGAAGGCCTGACGACATTCATGGCGGATTACACGTATAAGGAACTGGAGAGCGAAGAAGCCGCGCGCGAAATGCGGCTGGGCTGGCTGCGCGACTTTGCTGCGCTGGAGCCCGGTCAGGATGCGCCGCTGGCCGCATTCACCTCGCGCACGCACGGTGCATCCAAGATTGTCGGTTACCATAAATCGGCCATGCTCTTTTTCATGTTGCGCGATCTGATCGGTGAAGAAATGTTTAACCGATCGATCAATGGGTTATGGGCCATGCAGCGCTTCAAAATCACCGCATGGCCGCATCTGCAAAAAACCTTTGAAATGATTTCAGCGCAGAATCTGCAACCGTTTTTTGACCAGTGGTTGAACCGCACCGGCGCGCCGAACCTGACCGTTACTGAAGCCGGACAGGAACAGACTGATACCGGTTATCAACTGAATATAACACTGACGCAAGACGAGCCGCCCTATCAATTGCGCGTTCCGGTCGCCGTACAAACCGCAACAGGCGAGGAAACCCATATTGTCGACCTGCAACAAGCCGAGCAACGCTTTGTGCTGAAGATCAAGGATAAAGCGCAATCCGTCGTGCTTGACCCGGATGTGCGCCTGTTCCGTCAACTCGCACCTGATGAAGCGCCGCCCATCCTGCGCGAAGTCATGGTCAATCCCACTACCGTAACCGTTTTATTGCCGGATAATGATGCAACACAGCAGATCGCAGCAACATTGGCCGAAAAACTGCAACGCCGCATACCCCGAATCATAGCTGCCGATCAACCAGTTCCCGCAGCACCCACACTGGTAATCGGCCTGCAACATGAAGTCGATGCATGGCTGGCAGCCAAAAACCTGCCGCCCAAACCCGAGGCAGTAAATGACAAAGGCAGCGCACAAGCCTGGACGTTGACAAGCCCCGATGGCGGCTCGCTCGCCATCGTGTCTGCACGGGATGCCGCTTCACTCGAAGCGATCATTCGTCCGTTACCGCATTATGGACGGCAGAGTTATATCGTGTTTGATGGCCGGCAGGCGTTGGATAAAGGAGTCTGGCCGATAAAGGTGCAGCGGGTGACGGTTGAGTGAATAAAGATTAAATCCGCGAAACAATAATTATCTTTAAAGCGCAGACTCTTCACTTAAATACTTATACTGCCTGAAGTAGATTTGCTGGTTTCAATGCTTTATTAGTCACGTTCACATATGTTGCAAGCTCTTCAGCCGGTAGTGGGCGTGAGAAAATCTAACCCTGAATCAACTCACAATTATGTTTACGCAAAAAATCTAACTGTGCCTGTGTTTCAACACCCTCTGCGACTACTTTTTTATTGAGTGCATGCGCCATGGCAATAATCGTGGCGGCGATTGTGCCGCCTTCACCATTATCCTGAATCTTGCGTACAAACGATGTGTCTATCTTTAAAGTATCAAAAGGAAGCTGCTCCAAATAAGACATTGAGGAGTAACCTGTTCCAAAGTCGTCGATAGAAAGCTGAATGCTAGACTGCTGAAACTGATGCAGCATATCTAGAACCATGCTTGTGTCATCCATAAAAATACTTTCTGTTATTTCTAGCTCAAGACAGTGTGCAGGCATGTCATTCTTTTGCAGAACAGTCATGACTGTTTGGGGAAAATTGGGATCCAGAAATTGTCTGACTGAAACGTTAACAGCTACATATTCTAATTCAATCCCTTGATTAATCCAGGCGCAAAATTGTTTGCAAGCTTCGGCTAACACAATGTTTCCTATCTCTGCTATCAGACCCGTGTCTTCAGCGACACCAATAAAATAAAATGGTGAAATAATACCCTGCTGAGGATGGTTCCAGCGAACCAGTGCTTCGACGCCACATACTTTATTCGTCTTGGGATCAACCTGCGGTTGATAGTGTAGAACAAACTGCTGCTCAGAAATTGCGTGCCTCAATTCTCTTTCTATTATGGTGCGTTTGATTACTTCCTCATTCATGCTTTCTTCAAAGAAAAGATACTGATTGCCATTTTCCTCTTTTGAGCGGTACATGGCGATATCTGCGTGGCGCATTAAATCAGCAATGTTACGCCCATCTTGCGGATAAATGGCGATACCAATACTGGCAGCGATGATATTTTCTTCTCCATCAACGACAAAAGGTGCAGCTAAAGTCGAAACAGCTTGTTCCGCGATTGTAATGACATGGCGCTCAGAATCTAGTTCACTGATAATAACGGCAAACTCATCACCTCCTAGTCTGGCTACGGTATCACTTTCACGTACACAATGACGTAAACGCTCACCTGCTTCACACAATAACTTGTCTCCCGTGGCATGGCCATAACTATCATTGACTTTTTTAAATCTATCGAGATCAATATAAAAGATAGCTAGTTTTCGTTCAGTACGTTGTGTTTGTGCAATTTCTTTTTGTAGCTGCTCCATAAAAAGGAAGCGGTTTGGTAAGCCTGTCAATGAATCAATGCGTGCTTGTCGCAGCAACAATTCTTCTCGATTTTTACTAAACAGGGCCACGGCAACCCTATCTGCATAATCTTGGATACGATTAATCTCGGTTTCTTGCCAACTAATCGATTCGTGGAAACCCAATGAGATGAAACCAACTATTTGGTTCTGCCAATTTAATGGTAGGACAAAAAAGTGCTCTATTGCTGAATTGAGTTTTTCATTTTGTATAAGTTGTTGAGCCTGTTCGCCGGATATCCAGAACCACTTTAAATTGTTAACAAGTGGTTCTCGCAATTCATTCGATACTTCATGCTGCAGAATTTGTAATTGGCCGCTCTGTTCATCCAGAATATAGATACTTGTTTTTTCGGGGCAGTCATGATTAAAGACGGAAATGCTGGCAAATTCTGACGACACGGTTTTTCGCAAGTACAACAAGACTTGTTTGGCAATTTTTTCGATATTCAATCCAGATAAGATCTCACGATCAATTTCTGATAGTGCTGTCAGCGTTTCGAATTGATTGCCCAAGCGTGCAGTCATTACATTAAATGATGTCGCCAATTCACCAAATTCATCAGGACTGATGACATCTACTTGGGAAGTAAAATCATTGTTTCCCAGACGACGTGTCCCGTCGATTAGTTTCTCTAAGGGAACCAGTACACGGCGAATCTGGATCATGCTAAAAAACAGAATCGACAGCACAGCGAGTATCACGCTACCCCAGAAAATGATATTGAAGGTTTTCATGGAGCCCAGCGCATCTATTTCAGCTTGTGCAGCAACTACCAACCAGCGTGGTAAAAAAAATCTAGGTTCAAGAAGAATCTCTTGGTAATTGGCAATATATTTTTTTTGTTTTTCTTGCCAGATAAATTCTCCTTTGACAGAATGCCTTGATTCACTGATTGTCCGTCCAATTGAATCTGTCTGAACCGATTGGGAGCAGAACAGTTTTTTATAATCCTCATCCAGTATGCAAAGGACAATATTAAGCTGATAATCTTCTATGTCTCCCCAAAGATAAAGCGGCGATATCTCTGCAACCAGAACGCCTTTTTCAGGCGCTAATGGATCCACTGCTTGAATGATTAAAATGTTATTGTCCAAGTTATTGGCTTGTGTCAGCAGGACCGACTTGCCTTTGGATAAATGCCTCATGGTGGCAACACTCAGTACGCCAACTTCAGTTGTTTTACCTAAGATTGGTATCAAGTTTCCTGTCGGTAATACCAACGTTAAACTGCGAAACCGGCTTTCAAAATGTTTTTCGGTCGTTAGTGCCAAATCATTTTTCGCAACCCGTTGGGTAGCACTGTTAAGTAATTGATCCACCATGATTAGTCGATCGTAAATTGATCTTTTATAGATATCGGTGTCAGCATCCAGTTTGGTATGCACTTGTTTTACTAACACCCTGTTAGATTCCCAGTAAGACAGTAATGCAAGAAAAAGTACTGGAATAAAAGCAGACAAGACAAAAAACACTAGCATCCTACGAGCAACTTTACTTTGGAAAATATTTCTTTCAAGCTTCATAAGTAATCAGACACTTTTCCTACAAATCGTCCATTATTGGCTCC
>DOOY01000333.1 GCA_003514765.1 Nitrosomonas sp.
GTATTAAAGCGCAGTGTTTTGCCGCCGAGTACCGGAAAGTCCGCTTCGAACGGTACGAGCAGCTTCGCACTGACGAGATCATCATCAAGATCAATCGCCAGTTTTTGGGCGAGATCGGTGTTCTTGGCCAGTAACGCATTCAGCTCCCGCTCGGTAAAGCTGATCTCACGCGGCGCATTTTTTTCGGAATAGCGCTCCGGTATCAGAAAACCGCTGTCATCGATTTCATCGTGCTCAATACCTTCAGCTGTGTGCGTACGCACATTATTTGCGCGGGATGATGATCCGTCTTCATAACCCAGTGCATCCAGCTTGTTCCGGAGTGTTTCTTCTTCTTTTACATTAAGTGAAACCGGGGTAAAATCGGTCGTGAAAATATAGGTTTTGAGTGTCCAGTAGGTACCCGCAATGGTGATCACGATGATGAGCAAAACAATCAGGAGTACTTGAGACCAGTGCATATGCGTTTTTCTATTTTCAGTGTGGCGTACAGTATATTTGATTGAATTCATATCAGCGGTCAGTATGCCAGAATTTATCCACATCCTGTCAATAATTGTTTTTCAGCCGACGGACACAACATGCGTACGGCAATCGGCCAGTCTGGATTGTATAAAGTAGCATAAGCGATGTAATTTTCCAGTCCGCGTTCACTATAATTATCAAGTCCTAACGGGTCAATGGCCAGCCAATTAGCAATACTATGATGGTGACAGTCGCTGTCAACAGATTCATGGGTATACCGACTTTCAGAAAATCCGTGAAGCGGTAACCTCCTGGTCCATAAACCATCAGATTGGTCTGATAACCCAGGGGCGTTGCAAAGCTGGCGGATGCGGCCATCATGATTGCAAACACAAAAGGCACGTGATTCAGGTCTGCTTTTTCGGTGATTTCCAGTACGATCGGAAGCATAAGCAATGCTGCGGCATTATTGGTAATCACTTCTGTCAACAAAGAAACGGCAAAATAAGTCAGGATAAGCAAAAGCCAGGGCGTGCCATTACTTAAATCCACAATATTCTCGGCAATGAATTCAGCAACACCTGTTTTTTGCAACGCCATGCCTAAAGCAAAAGATGCCGCAATGGTGATGATGACAGTCAAATCCAGGCTTTTCTCCGCCTGACTGGCGGAGCAGCATCCTGTAACCACCATTAATCCGGCGCCAACTAATGCCGCGTTGAGCATACTGATAACTTCGAAACCTGCCGCTGCAATAACGCAAACCAGTATGCCCCAGGCCAGGTACGCGCGCTCATGGCGAGGCGATTCAGTATTCAGGTCATTAATCAGTAGAAAGTCTTTGTTGTAGCGCTGACGGCTGACGAAGGCAGGCCTCGCTTCGAGTAACAGCGTGTCGCCCGCCTGCAGTTTAATGTTGCCCAGATTGCCTTTAACACGCTCTCCGCTACGTGCTACCGCCAGCACCACCGCACCATACTGGGCCCGAAAGCGCGCGTCACGGATGGCATGTCCGATCGCTGCGCAATGGGGTGATACGACAGCTTCCACCAGGCGTCTTTCAGCACGTTCTGTCAGTATCGCTTGCGAGTGATCGCCCTCCGTTGATGGCGCGATACCGTTAATACGCAGCAAATCCGAAATGGCATCGGTATCACCGGCAAAAACCAGCCTATCACCGCCTTGCAACGTCTCTTCCGGCGAAACAGCTGTAATCACCGTGCCATCCCTATCGATTTCTACCAAATAAACACGTCGCAATTGCCTTAATCCGGCTTCCTTGATGGTTTTGCCAACGAGCGGGCCAGTGGGCGCTATCGATACTTCCAACGTAAACTCTCGCAGGTTTGAAAAAGCCTCATTTTGCGTTCGATCCGGCAGTAAGCGTGGAAACCATGACCACATCAATAGAAAACCAAAAAAAGCCACAGGCAGCCCGACTGCTGTAATTGAAAACAGCGAAAAACCGGATTCTCCGGTCAGTGTTTGGTATTGGCCATTGACAATTAAATTGGTACTGGTTCCGATCAGCGTCAAAGTGCCGCCGAGAATGGCGGTATAACTCAAAGGAATCATCAGCTTTGAAGGGGCAATGCCAATTTTGCGCGACCAGGTATATATTGCCGGAATCATGGTCGCGACAACGGGTGTATTATTGAGGAATCCACTCAACAAGACCACAGGGAAAAAGATTCTGGAAAGTGCGGAGCGCGTTGTCGTGGGTCTGCCGAACACCTGATTTACCAGTAAATCAATCGCTCCTGAAGCATGCATACCGGCTGCGACAACAAACATGGCCGCCACGGTAATAAGCCCCGAGTTACTAAAACCAAGCAGCGCTTCTTCGCTGGTTAGAATACCGGAAACACTTAGAACCGTCAGTGCCGCAATCATAACCAGATGGGGACCAATACGCGTGAACGTCAGTGTTAACAACACACCGGCACACAAACTCAAAGCAAACCAGCCCTGCCATTCCATCATTTTTATATCCAAGATAAAAATCCGATGCGTAATATACAGCAGTCCCTAATATAATTGGAAATAATAAATAATGATTACCATATATATAAAGGTTATATGTAATTATTCTGCCGGATGGTAATATTCAATAATGCGCAACACTATAATAGATAAGTGTAATTTAAATGAATTAATGGTATGCTTTCTTTCATGCCTATAAAAAATAAAAAGCAATTATGGGAAAGCATACCGCGCGGCGGTCTTATTTCAGAAATATTTGAGCCTCATCAACGAAGTAACTTATGTCTGTAAACTGATATGAAAAATATGTTCGTTAGCCTGTTACTGTATGGACTGGCACTCGTTCTTTATAATGATTTGCTTAATGAGAATTATGACAGCGGCAGCGGCAGTTATCCCGCTGCGAGCTGGAATTACAAAGAAAAGCTGGCTGGATACGCGGATCGGGAACGGCCTTATCGCCAAGCATCGTTCTCCAGTGAGAACGACCGTGACTTATACCGCTAGCGCCAATTTTTAATCGCTCCGAAATTAATCGGTGTTACTGAGCACAATCCGGTAACGTGCCTTACCGTCGGCAAGGTGCGCAATCGCTTCATTGACCGCGTCAAAACGAAAAACCTCAATCATGGGTTTGATATGATGTTGCACGGCAAAATCCAGCATGGCGCGCATGGTATCCGGACTGCCCACTGGTGAACCCGAAATGCTGCGCTGTCCCAGAATCAATGGAAAAACGCCGATATCCAATCCTTCCAGTGTCGCCCCGACAAAATGCAGACGGCCTTTGGGGCGCAAGGTCGCAATATAGGCATTCCAATCCAATGCAACATGCACAGTCGATAAAATCAGATCGAACTGTCCGGCCGCCGCCTCCAATGCAGCAGAGTCAGTTGAATCCAGCACCTGATGTGCGCCGAATGCCAATATTTCGGTTCGCTTGTTTTTGCTGACGGTAAAAGCGGTGACATGGCAGCCCCATGCTCTGAGAAACTGTACAGCCAAATGACCTAGTCCGCCCACACCAATCACGCCTACCCGGGCTGTCGGTTGAATGTTGAACTGCAACAACGGATTAAAAACGGTAATGCCGCCGCAAAACAACGGCCCCGCACTTTTCGCGTCAACATCACGCGGCAACGCGACAACGCTGGCAGCGTGCGCACGGACTTTATCTGCGAAACCGCCATGACGCCCTATGATAGTTCCCTGCGCCTGTGCGCAAAGATTATGATCCCCGGACATACAGCTATGACAGCGCATACAGTATCCGGCATGCCATCCCAGACCCACACGCTGACCGAGCTGCAAGTAATGCACCTGCTTGCCAATAGCTGCAATCGTTCCGATCACTTCATGACCCGGCACAAAAGGGTACTGTGTCATGCCCCAGGCATTTTGCAACATGCTTAGGTCGCTGTAACAAATACCGCAATACTCTACCGCAATCTCCACATCCTCCGGCCCCATTGGACCCGGATTATACTCAAATGGCTCAAGCCTTCCGCCCGGTCCAAACGCAGCATATGCCTTAAACATTTATTTCTCCCTGATTATTTCAAGTTTCCAATTGTCGGTTGATCTTGCTTCGTATTTTCCTTTACCCTGGTTCCGCGTTCAATACAGACGCCTACCTTGTTGACGCCGCGGATAATCCCCAATTTTGCAATACTGACTTTCACCCAGGGAGATTTGAATTCTTTCATGATGGTTTGGGCAATATGTTCGGCCAGTGCTTCCAGCAAGGAGAAATGTTCGTTTTTAAGAATCGTGTTAATGCTCTGAACGACAAGTCCATAATCAATCGCATCATCAATGCTGTCGGTTTTACCGGCGCGTTGATTAGGTGCAGCAATTTCAAGGTCCAGCTGAATCGTCTGGGCGACCTTGCGTTCCCAAGGATAGATTCCAATCAGTGTTTTAGCTTTATAATCACGAAGAAAAATAATATCCATTATGATGATGCCATAAAATTGTTTGAATGGTTTTTTACTACAAGTTTATTCTACTTTACTGAAGCGGTACTAATATCTGATGACACTACTGATTTTTATTTTCATCGCGTATCTGATCGGCTCGATACCTTTTGCGCTTATTTCCAGCTGGATTTTCAAACTACCGGATCCGCGCACTTATGGTTCAAAAAACCCCGGCGCGACCAACGTCCTGCGTAGCGGCAAGAAAATTGCCGCTGTATTGACACTGTTGGGTGATGCGGGCAAAGGCTGGTTGGCAATTGTTTTAGCACAATCTTTTGCGCCAGCCTGGAATATGGGGGATGAAACCATTGCTGCTGTTGCGCTGGCCGTTTTTATCGGGCATGTGTTTCCGGTATTCCTGCATTTTCATGGTGGCAAAGGGGTTGCTACTGCAGTGGGTGTGCTACTCGGATTGAACCCGATGCTGGGTCTGCTGGCAATTGTCACATGGATTACGGTTGCCGCCGCCTCTCGATATTCATCGCTTTCTGCGTTAATCGCCGCGACACTGGCTCCCATTTATGCATATTTTATTTTCGGATTTGCATTTAATACGTTAGCCGTATTGTTGATGGCATCCATGTTGATCTGGCGCCATCAGGCCAATATCGCCAACCTGATTGCCGGTAAAGAAAGTCGTATCGGTCAGAAAAAACCGCCTGTATGATAATCGAAATT
>DOOY01000215.1 GCA_003514765.1 Nitrosomonas sp.
GATAATAGAAGGCAATCAATTCTTTTACAAAAGAGATTAAATTAGAATGAGCAAGAAACCTCCACTCAAGCATCATACAAACGATACGGCGGCAAAGCAGAAAACAACCGCGGACAACAATCTTCGCAAACAAAAAAGAAGAATGCTGTTGAAAGGTACTGCTGCTGTGTTGCCGGTAATTTTGACATTGCATAGCGGCGCAGCTTTGGCCCGAACAAGTAATCTTGTCGGACCTGCGGCTCCTGGTGATGATATTGCAAAACAGAATTTGGGTGATGGACGCGGTGACCGCGTAATTTGTATGCACCCGAATCCAGCCAAAGCTGAACAGGAACTGGGAGGCGAGGCGCCTCCTTACGATCTTGGGCCTACGCCAAGTGCTCACTTGGAACATAATACAAATCCAGATAGCGAACCTATTACTGAGATAGAGCAGGCAATAAATTGCGAGATGAATCATGGCGGAATCGCAGTTTCAGCAACCGCGTTTACGTCTATCATGACTAAAAGCGGCGTCTCAATTGATACAACATGGTAGTACATAGACAGTGCGGGCATAGGATAAAAATTTTTGCGCACAAACTTTCTTTTTAAAATAGTGCTTGCTCATTCACTATGTCGACGCACCCTTTCTGGCAATCGAGCAATTTCCAGGCTTTACTGATTGAGGACTGGGATGGTGAATATACCGTGTATCAACCCGACTCGGGCAAAACACACTTTCTTAACCAGATGAGCATGCATATTCTTTCTTTCTTGAGTCAACATCCGGCATCAGTTATCGAGATCAGCAGCTATCTGGGCGAGCAATTTCAACAGAATTCCGATAAAAAATTTCAACAAAACATTGAAAAAATACTCTATCATCTTGATACATTAGGTCTCGTTAAGAAGGTGAAATAGAGGTTTCAAGCATGATGGTCAATCAGATTCCATTTGAGGAATTCCACATGCTGCTTCTAAAACAAGGGCTCAGAGTGGCAATTGGTCCCTTCAATATTTGTATTCATACAGCATATAAACCGCTCGCTACTCAACTTTACACGCTATACCGGCATTACCGGCTGGCACAGGATGAAATTGCCGAGTTTCATGTGCGCATTGTCACTGAGCGTTCCTTTAGCAACCCGCTGACACAAAAAGTGCGTTTTCTTCTGGATGGGCAATCTCCTTTTGAAAGCTTCCCGCAGGAACAAGCGCTTGCGGTATTGGAATGGGGAATCAACCTGGCCATAGCGGTACGCGTCAATCATTTATTATTACTGCATTCTGCTGTTGTAGAAAAGAATGGCCATGTTATTTTGCTGCCCGCCTGGCCTGGCAGTGGCAAAACCACATTATGCACAGTGTTGACGCATCAAGGGTTTCGTTTGTTTTCAGATGAATTCGGATTGATGGAACCACATCAAGGGATTTTTTATCCGATACCTCGCTTGATGCCGCTGAAAAACGAATCTATTGAAGCAATCCGGAACTATCTCCCCGAAGTTGTCATGGGCCAGTCCATACCCAATACACAGAAAGGTACTGTTGCGCATGTCTGCCCGCCGGAAGAAAGTATACAGCTGTCAAAACAAACCGCAAAGGCCAAGTGGATTATTTTTCCTAAATGGATTGCTGATGCACCTATGAAAATTGAAGCCATATCCGATGCACAAGCATTTATGCTGCTGGCAAGTAACGCATTTAATTATGAAGTATTGGGCGCCACAGGATTCCAGGCTGTAACGCATCTGATTTCAAGCTGTGATTGTTACAAACTGGTTTATTCCGATTTTGATGAAATGATAGCAGCACTGAAAAAGTTGGCCGATGAAGTCTAGTCAACTGCACCATCATCAAATCTTGCAGCAGGCATTGTTATATCCGGAACGCCTCAATGATTGCAGCGATGCAGAATGGGAACTGCTGATTAGACTCGCAAGACGTGTAAAATTGCTGGGACGACTGGCCTTAACTCTAAAAGCAAATGGACTTTGGGAAAAAGCACCACCGCGAATTGCAAGCCAGCTAAAATCCGCACTTGTACAGATAAAAAAACTGCAGCAACTGGCCCATTGGGAATTAAACAGGATTTTGTGGGCACTGGAAGATTTCGATACATCCATTATCGTACTCAAAGGCGCGGCCTATGGATTGGCTAATTTACCTTATTCTGAAGGACGATTGTCCGTCGATCTTGACATTCTGGTACCTAAAAATGATTTGGCCGACATTGAATCATTGCTCATGATAAAGGGCTGGCAACATCGAAAACTTTCAGCTTACGATGAGCACTATTACCGGGCCTGGAGCCATGAAATTCCCCCGCTTGTTCACACCGAACGCGTAACCGAAGTAGACATACATCATACGTTGACACCTTTGACAAGTCGTTTAAAAATCGACACCGAACTCCTATTCGATGCCGCCGTACCGATCAAAAACACAAGAATTAAATTGCTTTGCCCAGTTGACATGGTAATTCATTGCGCAGTCAATTTATTCCAGAATAACGAAGTTGCAAACGATCTTAGAGACCTGCTGGATTTACATGATTTAATTGTTTTTTTAGGCACAAAGGAACCTGAATTCTGGATGCAGCTGACCGGGCGTGCCAACCAGTTGCAATTGGGTCATATTCTTTTTTATGGCCTGCATTTCAGTCAAAATATTTTCAAAACACCTGTTCCCGCAGAGGTCGTTGATCGATTGCATTCCAAACCAGGCCGCATAAAACGTTGGGCAATGTGCTGGCTGGTTCCACTCGCTCTATTCCCTCAGCATCCCGACAAGCCGATAAAATCTGCAGCATTGGCTCGCCACTTACTTTACCTGCGCAGTCACTTCATTCGCATGCCGCTGCATATTTTGCTGCCACATCTGTGCTACAAAACCTTGCGGGCTTTGTTCATGAAAAAAAAAGGCGGCATTGCGCAACAGCGATAATTCTGTATTTTCACAACATTGATTTTCCCGATACCCAGTTCATTTTTATAACCACCTGACCCACAATCAACCGATCAATTTCAAATTGAATTCGGGAACTGTAGCTGAGTTTTGAGCGCGGCTTCGATCAACCACAATTTGTCATGCAGGCGAACGCAATCGCGCGCAAGCAGTCAACGTACAGCTTTAGAAAATATGCGGGCAAATTTAACGTTTGGAACACCCAAGCTCCAATTGTTGAGCCAGCACATCA
>DOOY01000266.1:0-9121 GCA_003514765.1 Nitrosomonas sp.
CTCGCCTTGCATTGCATCCCGCCAGACACGCCCAATTGTCATACTTATTTCTTCACGGCTCCTTAATCATTGCGTTCGGTCACTTCAACCAGATGATAGCCGAACTGTGTTTTTACAGGTCCTTGCACTTCGCCCACCGGCGCACTGAAAACAACTGTATCAAATTCTTTGACCATTTGACCGGGGCCGAACTCTCCCAATGCACCGCCTTGTTTGCCGGATGGACATAAAGAATGCTGCGAGGCTACTTCTCCGAATTCTGCGCCATTGGCAATCTCGTTTTTAAGGCTGTTACATTCTTCCTCTGTTTTGACCAATATATGTCGTGCACTTGCTTTTGCCATGAATCTCTCCCTTCACTCCCGTTCATTTAAAATATGCGTTCATCGTACATTTAAACATATATTGCATATCCAATAAAAATTTTAGTGCATGCTGGCAACACGAATTCAGAAGAAATTGTAGTGGCTGAAAAATATAAAACCAAAATTTCATCAGCAAACGGTATAAAAATTGCAATTGAAGCTTTTATAGTCCGCGCATAATTAGAATGCGCAGCCATTCAAATAGCGCAAACCTGAGTACGAAGGTGGCGATAAAAATAACATATCATAATTTATGAAATTAAATACTAGGCGTAAAATATTAAAACTTATTCATTACCCTTTAGCCTTGCAAGCGTATATTTACTGATGAATATGCACAGAATGCCATTATTGGGTCATTAACAGATTCTGCGCAGTGAAGCTAATCGAGATTAATCATATGAAAATTTCTATCACCGATCGATACGTTATTCTCTTCCTGCATGAGCAGTTGTTTCTAAAATTTTTGTCAAGAGCGCGCCCATGAATTTGCTTATCGTAGAAGATAATCAAGATATTGCGGCCAGCATTTGTGATTATTTTGAAGCACTTGGTAATACTATCGATAAGGCGAATGATGGCGTGGCAGGCTTGCATCTGGCGCTAGTCAACGACTATGACGTCATCATCCTCGACCTGGGTTTGCCGGGTATTGATGGCATAGAGTTGTGTCGTCGACTTCGCCAGGGAGCGCGTCGGTCGGTTCCAATAATTATGCTCACCGTTAAAGGTTCGCTTCAGAATAAACTAAAAGGCTTTAAATCCGGAGCAGACGATTATTTAATAAAACCTTTTGCGCTAAAAGAGCTGGCCGCGCGTGTCAAAGTGTTGTCCGAACGCATTAACCGGACATCGACTTCTCAGTTGCAAATCGGGAATCTGTCACTTGATATGGATACGCACGAAGTGTATCGGGACGGTAAACAGATTAATCTGAATCCAACGTTATTCCGGTTGCTGGCATTCTTGATGCAGAACCCCCATCGTGTTATCAACCGTAAAGAGCTTGAATACGCGGTCTGGCAGGGCACTCCACCGGCTAGTGATGCTTTGCGTACCCACATTTCCAATTTGCGTCAGATTGTTGACAAACCCTTTGAGGGTTCGTTAATACACACTGTACACGGTTTTGGATACAAGCTGACAGATAAGAATGCAGAAGACTAAACGCCTCAAGAGACGCATAATTTTTGCGTTTCTGATTTTTGGGGCAGCGCTGATCTTAATACTTGGTTTGAGTTTGATCGCGGTATTAAAATCAATCGAGACAAGCGTACTGGATGAAATACTTTATACCGAGTTAACAGAATTTCAAAAGCAGGCTGAGAGCGCTTCGCAAATGATTGAGTCTTCCCGTTCGCGATCAACGATCATTATCTACACTTCATCTCTTAGTGAAATGACCAGCTTGCCGGAGCATGTGCGTAACTTGCCTCAGGGTATACACGATGTGATACAAAAAGATCGGGATTATCGGGTATTGGTAGCGCATATCGATGATATGCGCTACGTTGTACAGTTTGACGATACCAGCATACACAAACGTGAACGTGACTTTATACGCTTGCTCTGGTTGTGTGCAATTGTAACGTTGGTGATTGCGTTTTTTATCGGATGGGGAGTAGCTGTCCATGTTATTCGACCTATCAAACGGCTTGCTTACCAGGTCATGGCGTTCAGAAATCAGCCGGGTGAATCTTTGGATTTGTCAGAATTCGGTGACGACGAGATAGGTGTTCTGGCGCGTAAATTACAGCACTACCATGAGCAATTGCAGTATCTATTGATACGCGAAAAAGAATTTGCGAGCAGTGTGAGCCATGAGTTGGGGACACCCGTTACCAATATCAGTATGGCCGCTGAAATACTGGCCATGAAAGAGGGCTTATCTGTGCCTGAGCATGCGCGAATTCGTCGAATTCAAAGAGCGGTAGGAGAAATGACCGAGTTAATTGACACATTTTTGATACTGGCTAAAATCGATGATGAATCGAACAAATCCGATGTTGTTTGTCAAATGGAACCCATTGTCCGCAAAGTGATAGAACAGCAGCGTGTTTGGTTAGGCGATAAACCGATTCAGGTGACGATTGAAACAAATGGTCAGTTGGAAGTAGTTGCACATCCAGGAATTCTAGGTGTGCTGGTTGCGAATCTGATGCGAAATGCTTTTCAATATACAATGCGGGGCTCTATTACAGTGCAATTATCACCTCATCAATTATCTGTCGGTGACACCGGCGTAGGGATTGATTCTACGGTACAGCACCAAATCTTTAGGAGCTATAGAATGAATCATACAGATGATAATAATAGGTCCGGACTAGGTTTGACAATCGTACAGCGCATCTGCGAGCATTATGGCTGGAAAGTGTCGTTTAAAAGTAAAAAAGGCCGAGGTTCTCAATTTACAGTGTTATTTGCAACTACGCATGCAGCTGAAACATTTGTATGAGAAGTTCGGCAGTCAGTTGTTTAACTGCATACTGTATTTACAGGCCGATTTGCGTGGCGGGCGTCGATTCCATTACCTGGATAGTCTATAAAAAAAAGCTATGTCACAATTAATTGTTGAACTTGATTGAGGGGATATTATTGATTTCAGGATTTTGCTAATATTTAACTAATATAGATTCCGAATGTTTTTGTAATAAGTAATAGAATCTTATGATTAAAAGGTCAATTAACAAAAACCAACAATATATATGATCAACAGTATCATGCGCCATAGCCTTAAAAATTATGCAGCGTAATTACTGCAAATTGCCACTGTCATTCTTTAGATTGTTAAAGTATCTTTTAATAACAGCTCTGCCTGGCATTTTGTCGTGCTTGGTATAAACCATAAAATGGATGGCTCCATGAAGAACCATGGCAATCAATAAACCTTCAAAAATACCAACCTGATAGACCAGGCCACCTGTTATGATTGCGAGCATCAGCGCGTAAGGACCATAATGTGTGACATGCGCCAGTCCGGCAATCATTTTGTAGCCGGTAAACATCATAATAGCTGCTAACGCAAACTTTGGTAAAAAGTCGAGATACTGCGTATTGAATGTAAAGAAACAAACGACGAAACCAATAATTAACACAGAGAATTTCGTTATTGCGCCCGCCAGTTTGTTGGTTGTGCTCTTGGCCAGACCATCGAGATTAGTCATGCCGTGAAAAAAACTTGAGCCCATATTGGCAATCCATATAGCAAGCAGACTATTATTACTGTTGGTTTTGCGATTGAGCGGGTCAATTTTTTCAATTGCGGCGTTACTCATGACCTGTTCAATAACATCAACAATTGCCAGCATGGCGCAGAAAAATACCATGGAAACGAGCATCATCAGTGTCACATCCGCTTCAGGTAATGGTAGCTTAATATAAAGATCAACATCTTCAACGAAAATCATTGGTACCGTAACGAACTGTGCCAGCAGCACACCGCCAATAATTAATACAAAATAGGGAATAGCGGGTTGGGTATCTTTAAACTTGGAAAAGAGGTATAAAAATACACCCAGGCCTACGGTAGATATGGCAACCATCTGGATGCGCGCGGCATTCCAGAATTCTGCACCGACTGCTTCTGCGGGTATTTCATAAGTAAATTCAGAAAATTTCAATAAAATTTTCAATCCTACGCCAGCCAGCAATCCTTCAACCAGATAAACTGGAACTGCAATAAGCAAGTATTTTTGCCAATTGAATTTCCAGATAACAGCCTGCATCGCAGCGGTCAGAAAAATGCAGAATGCCATATTTTCCCAGCCAAAGGTTGCCACACCTAACGCCAGCACCGGGGCCAGACCTGCTGCGATCCCGGGTGCGCCGATAAAATTACCCGGCCTGAACCAGGCATTAATCCATCCGACCAGGCAGGCAAAAGCCACGGTTGCCAATCCCACTTTAATCGGATAATCAGACATAATGGCAATGCCGATTGATAATGGAATTGCCATGGCACCGGTTATCAAACCTGCAGCTGTATCACGAAAAAAATATTGTGACTGAAAAGCCGCCGATCCTGGCAGAGTGACAGGCGTTTGATTCTGTTTTTGTTGGCCGTTTGCAGGTGGCCCACTTTCTGTTTGTGTTTGCATGATAAATGACCTCTCCCACTCAATAAATATTCAAAATGTATGTACTTAACAATTTGTTAAATCAAACGACGAACGTTCGTATATGTATAGCACTGCAGGTGTGAAGTAAATAAAAAATAAATGTTAACGATTTGTTAAATCTATAAAAATCATACATTTATTTGTTAATATAGAGAAGAGAGCTAGTACTTCAACAACTTAGAAATAATGAGTTCGGTTAGCTTTTCAACGTTACTGGCGAGGCAGGTTTCGCCGGCAAGGGTTATTCCATTTCTACAAAGCGTTCGTAGCTTTGTTTCAACTCCGGCATGATTTTTTGTGCGGCGTTGTAGCCGATTTCAAAGAGCTGCTGGCCGCGGGTAAAATCTGCGAATGGGTATGCTGATGTATCCGGTGTGATGAGAAAGTCGCTTTCCGACATATGCATTTTGGCAAGTTCATGTGAGCTGACTTCAAGCACACGGTTCAGGGTTGAGAAATAGCCGACATGCTTCATTTCCGATGCGCGTGTTTGGGGGGTGTTTTTGCCAAATGTGGGGTTCAGTTTGGTGCCGACATCGACGGCGACGATATAGTCTGTCCGTTGTTTGCGTAAAACGGAGCTGGGCACATTAATGAGCACGCCGCCATCCACCAGAGCGAGGCCGTCGCGCCAGATGGGCTTGCCGAAAACCGGATAGTTGATGCTCTCAAGTACGCAGCTGACCGCTTCGCCATCCGAACGAATCACCGCCTGACCGGTAATCAAATCCGTTGAAATCGTATGCACGGGTAACAGCAGTTGTTCGAGTCTGAGGTCTTTCAGATATCTACGAAAGCGGTGTTCAATCAGCCCGAAACGAAACAACGTCCACAAATGAAATTGGGTTGCTTTAGGGAAATATGCGATGATGCGCGGCGGTTTCATTTCATTGTTAAACAAGTTGAGCAAATGTTTTGGATTAAAACCGGCGCCCAGTCCGACTGCAATAATGGCGCCCGCGCTGGTTCCTGCAACGCGGTCAAAATAAAGCCCCTGTTCTTCGAATGCCGAAATAACGCCGATATGCGCCAGACCATGTGCGCCGCCGCCACCCAGCGCCAAACCCAGCTGGACATCTCTGGCAATATGGTACAACCGTGTCAGGTCGGCGGGCCGCACTTCCTTGTTATATGCATTATAGATGCAACGTATCGGATCAAGATGCGTGGAAAGCATGTGAGAGGCATTGTCAGCCAGGTTATACGACTTGGGTTGAATCCAGACAACCTGCAGGCGGTTTTTCAGTTCGGGCTGTTGCTTGAGTATGTTTTCAGCTTGATCAGTCAGCGCTGCTTTTACCGGTAGATTTTGTTCGATAAACCACCAAATGCGTTCACATTGCAGCAGCACTTCCGTAGTTGCCCGGTTGCCGTAGATATCTACAAATACATGATCGCACCGTTTGGTTGCAGTTGCTAAATCATGTAAAAATTTTAACTCGCCGGCTGCCTGGTTCAACGCATGGACAGGGAAAATGTTTTTGTGCGCTGTTAATTCCCAGAACGATACGCGATCGGTAAAAATTTCAATTTTTTTGTTTTTGCTGGCGAAATAGCGTGCAATGGATTGTGCAATAAATGACGTCAACTCTGTCGTCCGCACCAATCCGATAATACTGAGCTTATGACGTACAATTTTTCGGTCTTGTGCACCCAGCAACCATTTCCCGATGGTGCGGCTGAGTTTAATCGAGAACGCCGGTAATGCTTTGGTTAACGTAAAAAAATCGCGTTTGGAGATTTCCAGTACCGTGGTGTCCATGATTGCAGTCGCCGTTGCGGCGCGGCAGCCGCCAATCAACAAAGACAGCTCGCCAAAATGATCGCCCTGCTGCAAAATATTGACGACTTGTTCGTTGCCATCTTCGCGCCGTATGCTCATACGGACGCGTCCGTACAGAATGATGAACATACTTTTTCCAACTTCACCCTGCTGAATCAGTTTCTCGCCGCTCTTAAAAGTCCGGTGGGTTGCAGCAGCTAAAATTTTTTGTGCGTCTTCCTGGCTGAAATCACCGAATTCAAGGGGTAAAGTCTGACTGCTGGCTATCGTGTCATTCACGGCATCGGTCTCGTAAATAGATCATGGGAGTTGCCTCCAAACAGGTTGATCTGAAGCGGTAACGCTATTCTGGTCACATGTTTCGATGATTTGTTATCAACAGAAAGGGCGGATTCACTCATTAAAAATCTGCCGCAAAGAAGCTTCCCGGTTATTCTTCCAGTAATTCATGTGATGATCAAGCGCGCATTTTGAATGTATCTTTTAAAGAGTGCTGCAGTTAATCATCCGTATAGCGCATCATGCGCCAGCAGGGCATTAAATCATACCAACAACAAGGCGCGCTTTCCGGTGTTAATCATGTGTTTGCCTGCAATCTGACATCAATAAACGCGCATCACTCAATTTTGGCCTGTTTTGTCTTGCATGATTATCTCGAAGTCGTTTTTCAACGGTTTCCTTGATACTGGGCGCTTCAGGCAAATTCTGTTAATCTCTTGTCTGGCCTTCAAGTAAAAGAATGAAACGGTGAACGCACTCAACGAAACCGATTGGTATTCCCTGGAACAGTCTGTCAAGGATGGCAAAGTGATACCCATCATCGGCCCCGATGCCTTGATGGTGGTTTATGAAGGCCGGACCATTCCATTTTACCGTCTGGTTTCGGCTGATCTGCTGAAAAGCTTTCAGATGGAGCCGGAAGCGGCAATTTTGCAGCACACCTGGTCATTACATCGGGCGGTTTCGGCTATTCTGGCGGAAAAAGGCAGCCCGAGAATCGAGCAGCGTATTCGGCGTGAGGTATCGCGGCTTGTTGCACACTACAGCGATATTGCCGAGCCCGCCGGGAGTCTGCGCTTGCTGGCCGGTATCCGTGCATTCACGTTGTTTGTCAGTCTCACGCCCGATAATTTGCTTGAACGCGTGATGCGTACTGTCAACCCCTCTTTAGTAATTAAAACCAGCAGCTATTCGCCGCGCGATGCCTCTGAATCGCTGGGCGATCTGTTACTGCGTCAGGGTGAACGCGGCATCTTTCAAATGCTGGGCTCCTGCACCCAGGTTGGCAGCGGTTTTGCCATCCATGAAGAAGATACGCTGGAACATCTGTACCGGTTGCAGTCCGATGGCACCCGCCGCCTTACTACCATCCTGTCCGAATTGCGCCGCCGCGACAAATTGTTAATCAATTGCAATTTTCCGGACTGGCTCGGCCGCGCCATGTTGCGGCTGATCAACGACAACCGGCTTTACACGACTGACAAAACCACGTGGGAATTTCTTTGTCCGCATGCCGATGATGCCGGGCTGCATGCATTTCTCACACAGTACAGCCTCAATACCATCGGATTTGATGGAGAAACGGATGCACTGATCAAAAAACTCGCACAGATTTTAGAGACTGTGCAACTACCGCCTGCTTCACCGGCAATGGCCATGTCAAAACCCAACGGCCAGGGCCCCACTATTTTTGTCAGTTACGCCAGTGAAAATGCCGATTTTGTCCGCATGATTGCCGACAGACTGCCGGGCCTGGGCTTTAGCGATGTGTGGCTGGACCGCAAAAAACTGATCGGCGGCGACGACTGGTCCCACCGTATTGATGAAGCCATTGAAAAATGTGATTTTTTTATGCCCGTTATTTCCCGTGAGGCCGATGCGCAGCGTGAAAAAGTTTTCTGGAGTGAATGGAAGGATGCGATAAAGCGCTCCAGGCGCGTCAAAGATGTTTTCCTGATTCCGGTCGGTATCGATCCTGATTTTCCCGCCAAAGCCAGCTATCAGCGCATTGCCGACGGCGAAACCGCCGTATTCTTTGACAAGCATCTGATTCATGCGCCACAGGGCATCCTCAGCCCCACGGATTGCGATGCTCTGGCCGAACGGTGCCGCCGTTTTCAGGAGGCGCCGCATGACTGATACGTCTACATTTGTGCGCATTGACGCCGAACATCCCTGGCCCTGGCTTGATGCGTTTCCTGAGTATGCCGCATCGTTTTTTCACGGACGTGATGAAGACAGTGAAGCGCTGTTACGCTGCGTATTTGCAGCACCGGTCACGGTACTATTCGGCAAATCCGGCCTCGGCAAATCTTCACTGTTACAGGCAGGTCTGTTTCCACGTTTGCGTCAGGAACGGCTGCTGCCGGTCTACGTGCGGCTCAATCATGGCACACATGCGCCAGGTGTATCCGAGCAAATCACACGGCAGTTTCATGCACAATTGAAGGCATCGTTGCCGCAAGCTTATGACGGCATCGCGCAACATATACAAAATGCTGCCAGCGAACCCTTGTGGATGCAACTGCATCATGCCGGATTCGAATTACGCGACGACGTAGGGCGGCGCTGGACGCCGGTTTTTGTATTGGATCAGTTTGAGGAAATTTTCACCCTCGGCGCAGCAGATCTGCAACGGCAGCAACAACTGTTCTATGAACTTGGCGACCTCATGGAAAACCGCATTCCCAAGGCACTGGCCGAGCGGCTGCATGCCGATGCCGACGGCAGCCTGTATGAAAAATTCAACCTGGATACCCAGCATTACCGCTTTCTGCTGTCATTGCGCGAGGACTATCTGCCCGACCTCGAAGAATGGAGCGACCGGATTCCCCGGCTCGGGGCCAACCGCTACC
>DOOY01000266.1:9239-9950 GCA_003514765.1 Nitrosomonas sp.
CTGCCGATGGTCGATGCTCAGGCCGTTGACGCCGTCATTAAAACGGGCGGTAAACTGGTCACCTCCCATGATGCGCAAAATATTGTCCATTATCTGACGCACGCGCAAGCTGACCTTGAATCAAACGCACCGGCAATGCAGCGTTACCGGCGGCGAGTACGTGCGCGTGTGGAACCCGCCCTGCTCAGCCTGATATGCTCCGGCCTTAACGCCGAACGGCTTGCAGCCAAAAAAACCCGATTGAAAACGGACAACCTCGCCAAAGAGGGCGGCCTCATCGTTGAGCGGTTTTATGATACCGCTTTCACAGGGTTACCCGAGTCCGTGCGCGATTTTATCGAACAGTGTTTGATCACCGCAGATGGCGTGCGCCTGCCGTATCCGGTACTTTCGATCGAAAACGAACAACTAGTCACTACTGAGCAGATTCAGAAACTTATCGACAAGCGCCTGATCCGCCGTGAAAATCATGAGGATGGCGATCGTATCGAACTGGTGCACGACCGTCTTGCCCAGATTGCGCTGCAACGCAGACAAGCCGGTGAACAGCGCAAAGAAACGCTCAGGCAACAAAAAGCATTGCGGCGCTGGATGGCCGGTATTGTTATCTTCGTCGCCGCATTAATTGGCTTTGCCGGATTTATGTTTGATGCCCGGCAGCAAGCGCTTGAAGCCAAAACAAAGGCGCAGCAGGCCTGGCTGGATGCCACG
>DOOY01000077.1 GCA_003514765.1 Nitrosomonas sp.
ACATCACCAATAAAAGCAAAACTGGCAGAAACACCCCCCATGGTTGGATCGGTGAGTACAGATATAAATGGTAATTTCTCACGGCTTAGACGCGTAAGTGCTGCTGATGTTTTGGCCATTTGCATCAGGGAAAATAAACCTTCTTGCATACGTGCCCCACCACTGGCGGTAAAACAAACAAATGGCACTTGATGGTCAATACAGGCATTCACCCCCCGGACAAAACGCTCTCCAACAACTGACCCCATTGAACCGCCCATAAACCCGAATTCAAATACAGCGACAACCATTGGAACAGACAGGATGCTGCCTTTCATAACTACCAGGGAATCATCTTCATCAATATTCGATTTGGCTTGCGACAGACGGTCAACATAGCGTTTACTATCTTTAAATTTTAAAGGATCGGTGGGTTGAACTTCAATTCCAATTTCCCGGCGATTATTTTCATCCAGTAAATAATCAATACGTGTTCTGGCAGAAATACGGTTATGAAAATCACACCGAGGACAGACGTTCAGATTTTTAACCAGATCAGTATAGTAGAGCACGGCTTCACAAGAACTGCATTTACTCCAGAGTCCTTCTGGAACGATTTTCTTTTCGCCGTTTTCTTTGCGCTTGATTTTAGGTGGTATGATATTTTGAAACCAACTCATAAATAGTATTCTCCTCTATGAGAGATTATATTCAGCTGCATTTTTCATCAATAGCCTTACGCATGTCTGCAACCAAGTTTTCAACATTTTTCACTATCTCTGATTGAGGTGAATGCTCAATTTCTTCAATAATACGGCTACCGATAACTACAGCATCCGCCAGTTGCGCAACCGCACCTGCTGTTTCACCATCGCGTATCCCGAAACCGACACCAATAGGGATAGTTATCGCTGCACGTAATTTTTCCAGCATGGATTCAACATTTTTTAAATCCAGATGCGAAGCGCCTGTCACGCCTTTTAATGAAACATAGTAAATATACCCTCTTGCCAGTTTTGCAACTTGTTGAATGCGCGATTGAGCAGTTGTGGGAGACAACAAAAAAATTGCATCTATTCCGTACCGTTCCAAATATTTAACCCATTCTTCACACTCTTCAGGTGGATAATCGACTGTGAGCACACCATCTACGCCAGCATCTTTTGCGGTTAGTGCGAAATGCTCGTAACCCATAGCTTCCACAGGATTTGCATAACCCATTAAAACGACTGGCGTTTGCGTATTATTTTTTCTAAATTCCGCCACCATCCCGAGTACGGTAGTCAAGCCCACTCGATACTTTAAGGCACGTTCTGAAGATCGTTGTATCGTCGGTCCATCCGCCATCGGATCTGAGAACGGCACGCCAAGTTCAATAATATCCGAGCCAGCATTGACCAAACAGTGCATCAAATCAACAGTTAATGCAGGATTGGGGTCACCCGCAGTAATAAAAGGAATCAGTGCTTTTTTTCGATTTGACTGCAATAAAGCAAAAGTTTTCGCAATGCGACTCATAGTAATTGATAAAAAATTATTAAAAATTCAAAATGCAAATAAAGTCGGCATCTGAATTCCAGACTTTCAATTTTGTGAAAAAACTTTTCCGGTTGAGAATTTTTAGAGTGAAATACCGGACATTTGCGCAACAGTTGCCATATCTTTGTCGCCACGCCCGGAAAGATTGACTAAAAGCAATTGATCCTGAGCAAGCGTTGGTGCAAATTTAGCTGCATAGGCCAAGGCATGGCTTGATTCAAGTGCGGGCATAATGCCTTCAAAACGGCACAATGCATGAAACGCTTCCAAGGCTTCTTCATCTGTAATACCTACATATTCAGCACGATGAATATCTTTCAGCCACGCGTGTTCAGGCCCAACGCCAGGATAATCCAACCCCGCCGAAATGGAGTGTGTTTCGATAATTTGACCATTCTCGTCTTGAATTAAATAAGTCCGGTTTCCATGCAGTACACCGGGCTTACCTTTCATTAATGTTGCAGCATGCTGGTTTGTATCCAGGCCTTTTCCGGCGGCCTCCACACCAACCATTCGCACATTTTTATTATCGATATAGGGATAAAACAATCCAATCGCATTGGAACCACCGCCCACACAGGCAATCAACACATCCGGCTGCCGTCCAAAAGTTTCTTCCATCTGTGTTTTGGCTTCATTACCAATCACCGTTTGAAAGTCACGCACCATCATTGGATAAGGATGCGGGCCGGCAACGGTGCCTATGATATAAAAAGTATCTTCAACATGCGTCACCCAGTCGCGCATGGCTTCATTGAGTGCATCTTTGAGTGTACGTGAACCGGATTCTACCGGGATTACTTCAGCGCCCAATAACTTCATTCGATATACATTGGTTGCCTGACGTCTGATATCTTCTGCACCCATATAAACGACGCACTCCATGCCGTAGCGCGCTGCTACTGTTGCAGTTGCCACACCATGTTGACCGGCGCCTGTTTCAGCGATCACACGGTTTTTACCCATGCGCCGGGCCAACAGCGCCTGACCGATGGTATTGTTTACCTTATGAGCACCGGTATGGTTTAAATCTTCACGTTTTAAAAGAATCTGGGCGCCACCCAAATGTGCCGACCAACGTTTGGCATGATAAATGGGGCTTGGACGGCCCACATAATGTTTCAATTCATATGCGAATTCATTCTTAAAATCAGGGTCATTACGATAATGCGCATATTGTTCGCGCAATTCATCCAAAGCCGAAATCAACGTTTCGGCAACAAACACACCGCCATAGGGGCCAAAATGGCCACTTTTATTCGGTAGATCATAAACGTTCACAGTTCTCGAACTCCTTGCATGAAAGCAAAAATTTTTTGCACATCTTTTATACCTTTGGCTGTTTCTACACCACTGGATACATCCACCGCCCAAGGGCGAACTTGTTTAACTGCCGCTGCAACATTTCCGGCATTCAACCCACCGGATAAAATCACTGGCAATGGTAAATGCTGTGGAATTAATCGCCAGTCAAATATATGTCCGGTGCCGCCTGGCATGCTTTTTTCATAGGTATCCAGAAGTAATCCTTTGGCCATGTGATATTGATTGGCGTATTGTAACAAATCCACATCTTCCTTGACGCGAATTGCCTTAATATATGGCAAAGAAAATTGCGCGCAAAAATCGGGTTCTTCATTACCATGAAATTGTAGCAAGCTTAATTTGGCGGCTGCTGCAGTTTCTTCAACCCAGTCGGGCTCAGGATCAACATAAACTCCTACTGTGTTGATAAAAGGTGGTATTTTGGCTGCAATTCTACTTGCTTGCTGCGGTGTGACATAACGCGCGCTTTTGGACCAGAACACAAAACCGATGGCATCCGCACCCCATTTAACCGCTGAAATGACATCTTCAACGCGGGTAATCCCGCAAATCTTTACACGCACCGTCATAATGTTAAATTGAATAAAAGTGATTTGTCTTACGAAACCCGTGGACAATCTATAAAACTTGATTTTTCACTTATTTTGGGTAAATTCCACTTTGGATCATACATAATGCCGGTTAAATACAAACCCGCCGCAGAAAATGTAGGGGCAGCAAATGTTCTATTGCGGTTCTCCAGTAATAACTGCATCCAGTCCGGGGAATATTTTCCTTTGCCAATATACACAAGACACCCTACAATGTTTCGCACCATATGATGTAAAAATGCATTGGCGCAAAAATCAAACAGCATCATATTACCATGACGTGATATATCCAGGCGTATCAGTGTGCGCACTGGTGTTTTTGCCTGGCACTCAGCGGCGCGAAAGGCTGAGAAATCATGCTTGCCGATCAGTTTCCTGGCGCCAGCTTGCATCTTTTCAAGATCAAGTGGCTGATGGAACCAACCAACTTTTTGGAAGTTAATACCGGGCCTTATAGGATGATTAAGTAATAAATATTGATAACTACGAGCATGCGCACTGAATCGCGCGTGAAACTGGTTTGAGACCGCGTGCGCCCATAGTATTGCAATATCTTTTGGCAAGAATGCATTGACGCCACGAACCCATGCATTCAGCGGACGCACGGCCGAAGTGTCAAAATGGATTACTTGATACAAGGCATGCACGCCCGTATCGGTTCTTCCAGCTGTTACCACACGAATTTTTTCGTAGGCAATTTGAGATAAGGCGAATTCTAACTTATCCTGTATTGCGCACCCACATGGCTGACTCTGCCACCCGCAATAATTACTTCCATTATATTCAAGTATGAGTACAATTCTCACAATCTCGCTGTAATCAACCTATAACTACAAGCAGCGCAAAGCAATATACACATTTGAATAAACAAACAAATATACTACAGCTTTTCCAGTAATTCTGTTGCGGTTTTTTGTTGATTATCATCGCCTTCCTGAACAACTTCTTCAAGCATTTCTCTTGCGCCTTCTTTGTCTTCCATTTCCAGATAAGCTTTTGCCAGATCAATTTTAGTTTCTATTTCATGCCATTGCTCACTTTTCGCACTTGATTCAGAAGATGCAGGTGAAAACTCACTCTCTCCGGCTGTTCCCTGATGATCAGAAATCTCGGCAGGATTCTCAATATCCAGACTGATATCAGAAAAATCAATTTCTGAAGTCTCTTTTTCCGATGCCGCAAAAGTGTCGGCATTGACATCAGGATTTTGTGCCTCAGATGATGAATCCGATTCAGGTATGTCAAGCATATTCGCTTCACTGTCTTTTATCCGGTTATTTTCATCATCCGGATTGCTCTCATCGGATAAATCGAACGCCGACGGACCGGCCGAAAAATCAAGTGCATTATCATCGGATTGAAATTCGGACTTTGGCTCTGGTTCTGTTTCATTGTTTGATGCATTTACATTCGACTCATGGGCCTCATGAGATTCTTTCGTTTCATCAAAGTCAATCTTCAATTCATAATTATCCGTATCATGATCCGCAGGATTCACTTCATTATCTGGAAAATCTATTGAATGTTCATCATCGATTTCAGTATCTTTTGCAGGCACACTTGCTTCAGACTGATCATCAGAACCAAGCAAAACGGTTAACTCATCCAACGCGTGTTCGGAGTCCTGCTCACGCATTGAAGGTTTCTTTTCATCAGAGTCTGTATCAAAATCGATCGCTGTCGCAGTATCTGCCGTTTCATCCGGCGTATCACTCAAGCTGCCAATACCGGAAGAATCATTGTCATCAAATTCATTCATCCCAGCAGATGAATCTGATTCAGTTAATACATGAGCTGCTTCATTTTCTGTTTGTTCATTTTCATTGGAGAAGTCCAACTCTATTGCCTGATCAGAATCAGATGATGCTTGTTCCAAAGTTTTAACCGGCCCATCGGAGTCAGATGTTAAGTCTATTTTTGTACCGTCATCACTTGCCTGCGATTCTTCTTCCGGGAAAAAATGATCCGATTGATCAAACTCATCTTGCTGATCTTTTTCATTTTCACCAACATGCGCAGCCGCCACTGCCGCCGCTGTTTTATTACGCAACGCAGACGATAATTCTTCATATCTGGATTCTTCAGCTTCGGCTTCAGCTTCCGCAGCTTTTCTCCTTCGTCTGAAAACGAAAGCAAGCAAAGTGAGCAATAAGATTGCTGTAATTGCGCCTATATAAGTCAGATTATCCATGACTTGATCCAGCACAGATGCTTCTTCCGGCTCAGAGAACTGTATTGGATTTGATACGGGTTCAACCGGCACTGCGGGTGCAACAGGTCTTGTTTCGGCCATTTCTGCTGCCGGTAACGTTGTTGAATCGGCTTCACTCATAACATCGGGCTCAGTTGCAGCATCACCCTCAGTTATAATGTCAAGCTCAGCCTCAGATGGCGAGATGGCATCAGATTGAATGACTTCAATTGATTCTACTTCAGACTGTGGTTGCTGTGCCTGAGCCTGTGCATTTATCTGCGCTTGCTTCAAATCTGAGCTCTGCAATGCTAACAGTTTCTGCAAATTCTCAATATTCTTTTCCAGCATGGCAACCCTTTCATTCGCTTCTTGCAAAGCGAGATTACGAGCAATGGCATCTTCCTCCATCATGCGCACGCGTTCTTGCGTACTGAGGTCTGAATGTACATCCTGAGAATCTGAAGCGCTCGCGCCACTCGACAACCGCAGAACTTCTTCCGGCGTTTTGGCTCGTGTAACTGCGGCGCTGTCAACTGTCGTTGTAATTTGCCCGGAATCCGTTTGTTTAAGGGCCTCTAAATCTTGCGGCTCTTGTGATGTCAAGGCCAGATTCTGGCGATATTGATGCCAATCGCTGACCTGTACTTTGACTTCAGCATTTGCTTCCTTCTCACCGATTTCTGTTAACGCTTGCAAATCCGGGATTTTTAGAACCACGCCCGTTCTGAGCAAATTCATGTTGTCTGCAATAAAAGCTTCACGATTCGCCCGGTACAGTGCTACCAGCATTTGGTTAATATTGACCGCTTCGGGTTTTACCTGTCTGGCAATTGACGACAGTGTATCCCCCTCTAATATCGGGCCATAGGTATCAGGTGATTGAACGGTACGCTCTGCGGTCGACTGCCGCGTTTCCATGGTTTGTTGCGCTACAGGGGGTGAGGTGACAGGCGTCATTTGCGGTGTATCTTGATCTTGTACTGCGGGAACAGTATCCGTTCCTGCAGTAACTCCTGTATCTTCTTGAACGGCACGCACAACCGGTGCTACCGGCTCCGGTATTTGAGCATCCGCAGGATCAAGCAATACAGTGTATTCACGCAATAGACGCCCTGAAGCCCAGCTGAGCTCCACTAACATATTTAGAAAAGGTTCGTTAATCGACTGCGGAGAAATAATTTTTACATAGGGAATGCCATTGACACGCGACTCTATTGAGACTCTAAAAGTCGAGAAAAAGGGTTCATACCGTATACCTGCCTGCGCAAATGCCTCACGGGAAGCAAATTCGGCCTTTAACGTTGACAGCTCTTCTTCACTGACTGAAACCAGATCGATTTCTGCATTGAGAGGTTGTCCCAGAGACGAATTGATTGTTAATTTACCAAGCCCAGCAGCATTAACTGATATTGTGAAAATAAAGCCGAATAAATACAAACATGCTCTAAAAAAAGAAGTATACACAGAGGACCCCTATCTTGTTCTCTAAAGAAAATAGATCTAGCCTAGCACTAACTTTGATGGTGCAAGTTCTAAATATTCCGCGAATTATATGCTAATTCTTTGAAAAAATTTCTGAACTTTATGGTAAGACGATACCATTTGTCTTAATAATCAGTCAATAATTGTCTGAATTTAATGTTGTACTAGAATTCTCAGCATTCTGCGTAACGGCTCAGCAGCGCCCCAAAGTAATTGGTCACCGACGGTAAACGCTGATAGATATTCATCACCCATTGCTAATTTTCGAATACGCCCAACCGGTATTGATAAAGAACCGGTAACAGCTGCAGGGGTTAATTTTTCTGTTGTTATTTCGCGTTCATTTGGAATAACCTGAACCCACTCATTGGCTTGGGTAATAATATCTTCCACTTCGTCCAAAGGGATATTCTTTTTAAGTTTCATTGTGAGCGCCTGACTATGGCACCGCATGGCACCGATACGTACACAAGTTCCATCGACCGGTACCGGAAAATCCTTTCTGCCCATGATCTTGTTGGTTTCAGCCAGACCTTTCCATTCTTCACGGCTTTGACCGTTGGCTACAGCTTTATCAATCCAAGGGATCAAACTTCCGGCTAACGGTACGCCAAAGTTGGCAACCGGAAAATTTTTATCACGGAGTGTACCTGCAACTTCACGATCAATATCCAAAATACTGGAGGCCGGATCATCAAGCAGATCTTTGGCAACTCTATGTGCTTCCCCCATTTGTTGCAGTAACTCACGCATATTACGTGCACCGGCGCCTGATGCAGCCTGATAAGTCATTACATTAACCCATTCAACCAAGCCTTTCTCGATGAGTCCGCCAACAGCCATTAACATCAGACTGACAGTACAATTGCCACCAATATAGTTTTTTACGCCATCATGCAATGCTTGCTTTATTACAGGCATATTTACAGGGTCGAGAATAATGACAGCATCATCATTCATTCGCAATGCTGAAGCAGCATCAATCCAGTACCCCTGCCACCCGGTCTGTCTAAGTTCTTTGGCAATCTTATTGGTATAGTCACCGCCCTGACAGGAAACAATGACATCCATTGCAGCAAGCTCATTTAAATCATAGGCGTCTTTAAGCAGCGGAACATTCTTTCCAACATCCGGACCTGACTCCCCTTTTTGAGAGGTTGAAAAAAACACAGGATCAATTAAAGAAAAGTCTTCCTCTTCACGCATACGCTGCATCAAGACAGAACCTACCATACCGCGCCAACCGACAAAACCGACCTGTTTCATTGCTTACCTATCATTTTGAATATAAAAAACGTATTGTTCTTTTGAGAAAAGAATCATTATTTGGAATGACTTATAAGTTTGACAAAACTGCATCACCCATCTCACTGGTGCCTAAAATCTGCACACCCTGACTTGCAAGATCGCGCGTGCGCAGTCCCTGCGCCAGAACTTTTTTGACTGCATTTTCAATGCGCTGCGCTGCCTGCTCCTGATTAAATGTGTAACGCATCATCATGGCAACGGAAAGAATGGTTGCCAGCGGGTTGGCGATGTTCTGACCTGCGATATCCGGTGCTGAGCCGTGAATCGGCTCGTACAAACCTTTATTATTGCTGTCCAGCGAGGCGGAAGGCAGCATGCCAATTGAACCTGTCAGCATGGAAGCTTCATCAGATAAAATATCGCCAAACATGTTCCCGGTTACTATCACGTCAAATTGTTTGGGATCACGAACCAATTGCATGGCTGCGTTATCCACCAACATATGCGAGAGTGTGACATCCGGATATTCCTTGCTAACTTCTTCCACCACATTGCGCCATAGCTGAGTGCATTCCAGAACATTCATTTTATCAACTGAGCATAACTTACGATTTCTTTTTTGTGCGGCCCGAAAAGCAACATGTGCGATGCGTTGTATTTCGGATTCGCTATAAATCATGGTGTTGAATCCAACACGTTGTCCATCGCGGATTTCTATACCGCGCGGATCGCCAAAGTAAATATCGCCGGTTAATTCCCTAACAATCAGAATATCAAGTCCGGCAACCACTTCGGATTTCAGGCTGGATGCCTCTGAAAGTTCAGAATAAAGTATTGCAGGGCGCAAATTGGCAAACAAACCTAGTGCCTTGCGAATAGCAAGCAATCCTTTTTCGGGCCGCTGCACGCGGGGCAAGGCATCATACTTGGGTCCACCCACCGCGCCGAGCAGTATCGCATCTGCTTGCTCAGCCAGTTGATGAGTGGTGTCAGGATAGGGTTTGCCCGATACATCGACGGCGCAGCCGCCTATCAGGCCGTGCTCCAGTTCAATATCAAGGCCATCTGTTTTTAAAACATCCAGCACACGCACTGCCTGCGCAATAATTTCCGGGCCTATGCCATCACCTGCCAAGACTGCAATTTTCATAATTGTTGTTTCATTATTATTTTCAGATGGTCACGTAAAAAGCCAAGGCTGTTCTTCACGATGCCTGTGTTCAAATTGCCTGATTTTTTCGGCTTGCTGTAGCGTCAATCCGATTTCATCCAAACCATTTAATAAACAGTGCCGGCGAAACGCATCCACGTCAAAAGTAAATTGTTCACCATCGGGCGTAATCAACAATTGCGCCTGCAAATCGATCTTTAACGTATAACCCACTGTTTCAGCTACTTCGCGAAACAGCTGATCCATGATCTCTCCTTCCAAAATAATGGGCAACAATCCAATCTTAAAGCAGTTATTAAAAAAGATGTCTGCAAAACTCGGCGCAATAATAACCTTAAAGCCATAATCTTGCAGCGCCCATGGCGCATGCTCGCGACTCGAACCGCATCCGAAATTGTCTCGTGCCAGCAAAATTTGTGCAGACTGATAACGCGGTTGATTCAGAACAAATTCAGGATTCAGCTGGCGCTGTGTGACATCCATGCCCGGTTCGCCGTGATCCAGATAACGCCATTCGTCGAATAAGTTCTGACCAAACCCAGAACGTTTGATCGATTTCAGAAATTGTTTTGGAATAATAGCATCGGTATCCACATTAGCACGATCCAATGGTGCCACGAGTCCTTCAAATGCATGGAACTTCTCCATTAGCTAAATTTTATTCCGCTGTTCGTTCAATGGCTTCACCGCCTTTTTGAATATCCTTACCAAAACCCGATATCGTATTGCAAGCTGATAAATACAAAGAAGCGACAACTGTTATCATCACTATTGACAATGTTTTCATGATTTTCCCCATTAAAAAATAACAAAGTTTCATCGATTGATTAATCGATTTCTCTCACATCGACAAAATGTCCTGCAATAGCTGCCGCGGCAGCCATAGCAGGACTGACCAGATGCGTACGGCCACCGGGTCCTTGCCGCCCTTCAAAATTGCGATTGGAGGTAGAGGCACAGCGTTCACCTTTACTCAGCCGGTCGTCATTCATCGCCAGACACATAGAACAACCCGGTTCACGCCATTCGAAACCGGCTGTTTGAAAAACCTTATCCAGGCCTTCTTTTTCCGCCTGGTGTTTGACTAGACCAGAACCCGGCACAACCAGCGCCAATTTGATTGTCGAAGCAACATGCTTTCCTTTGACTACCTCTGCCGCTGCGCGCAAATCTTCAATTCTTGAATTTGTACATGACCCAATGAATACTTTATCAAGTGTTATTGATTGAATCGGTGTATTTGGCTGTAATCCCATATATTTCAGTGCTTGTTCCATATCATGACGTTTGACCGAGTCAGCAACGTCCGCGGGATCGGGTACAAAACCATCCACAGTTGTCACCATTTCAGGAGAAGTTCCCCAGGTGACCTGTGGGCAAATACCGGCAGCATTTAAAGTAACCGTTTTATCAAAAACGGCATCCGGGTCGCTATGCAGCGTGCGCCAATGGGCGATCGCTTTTTCCCATAACGCGCCTTGCGGTGCAAACGGTCTTCCCTTGATATACTCAATAGTCGTTTCATCAACCGCTACCATACCCGCTCGCGCTCCGGCTTCAATCGCCATGTTGCATAAGGTCATGCGCCCTTCCATCGTGAGGGCCTGAATCGCGCTGCCCGTAAATTCAATTGCATAACCCGTTCCCCCTGCAGTGCCGATCTCACCAATAATCGCCAGAGCAATATCCTTAGCGGTTACACCCGGTCCGAGTTGACCATCTACCGCGATACGCATAGCCTTGGATTTTTTGGTTAACAAACACTGTGTTGCCAGAACATGTTCTACTTCAGATGTACCAATGCCAAAAGCAAGACAGCCAAATGCACCATGTGTGCTGGTATGTGAATCTCCGCAAACCACTGTCATACCAGGTAACGTAGCGCCTTGTTCCGGCCCGATAACATGCACAATTCCTTGACGCAAATCATCCATCTTAAATTCGGTGATTCCCAGTTCATCACAATTTTGATCAAGTGTTTCAACCTGTAAACGTGAAACCGGGTCATGGATGCCTTGGTCTCGACCGGTTGTGGGTACATTATGATCAGCTACCGCAAGAATAGAACTTATCCGCCAAGGCTTGCGCCCCGCCAACTTCAAGCTTTCAAACGCCTGCGGACTGGTTACCTCATGGACAAGATGGCGGTCGATATAAAGCAGCGTCGTGCCGTTCGCACCATCTAATTCAGTATGGACGGCATGCTGTTCCCAGAGCTTATCGTATAACGTTTGCATTATCTTACAATTATGGATTTAATTTGTTTATGTAACTCTAAATTATTACATAAAGTGCGGTTAAGAAATAGTCATAGTCAATTTTCAAACTGACAGCAGTATTCGCAGCAAACCCCGGGCGGAGTCCGCTTTAAATTTCGAAATGGACCACACGCTTTATTTTATGCTAATTTGGGGTTTATTGCCTTATATTCAATGTGGTGTCTTGAGATTCACCATAACATTTGAATTACAAATGAAGAAAGGGTTAATTACCAGCAAGAACAGCGCGATCAACTATTCCAAGTTAACAGGCTGTTGAATGGATTGTGGTACCGGCGATTAGAAAATGAAACGCTCATTCGGCTGCGCAGGAACATTGTCTTTTACTGCGTTAGATGTTCCCGGTAAAACCAATAGCTTTGTTACGTGAAATGATCCCGCATCCATACTTCTAGTTTGCGCGTAGCCAATACGTCATCGCGGTTATAGCCAAGTATTCCAGCTTTTAACAGCTGTTTTATTTGTGCATCGGTTTCTTTCAAATAAAGATTGAATTGCACTACAGACCATTGTGAACCAGATTCTTGATTTTCCCATTGAAAATTTACCAGATCGGGATGTTTACAGATATCTTTTAAACCGTAACCTTGTAATGGCAACACCAGGTTATCCAGCACTGGCTTCTGCATGTCGAATAATGGTGTATATTCGCCGTGCTGTCCCAGCAACCATTGTACGGTAGCATGTTCAGTCATATCGTAGCGTTCCGCATA
>DOOY01000035.1 GCA_003514765.1 Nitrosomonas sp.
TATTGCTCAGGAAGGTGCCCCAGGATTTAGATTATGGAAAACCAATTGATACTTGACCTTATCTTTCCTCGGCAAATGCGTTCAAAACAGAATGCGGTTTCCAATTGAAAATAAGATTGTTATTTACGAATTAGAAACAGATTAGAAAGGCCGCAAACGTCGTATTCATGGGAGACCACTCTCCGGCAGTTTCGTCTCCGCAATTTGGTAAAAGCACTATCCCAAAGATCGACTGCGGATAAATGCAGTTAACCACGGGCGTTTAAGGATTGTAAAGGCTTGTTTATTAGGGTCTATGGATTGCTTCAAACTTGCGCGGATAAGCAATTGGCGGAGGCGGTGAGATTCGAACTCACGGTAGAGTCACCCCTACGGCAGTTTTCAAGACTGCTGCCTTAAACCACTCGGCCACACCTCCTTTCGTGCAGCGCGTATCATACCCTTTCATACAAATTTTGACCAGTACCTTTGCCTGCAGGTGCTTAGAAAGCGACCAATGGCAACATTGTTTATCGTATGAATTTTCCTTGTTTCAAAAAAATATCAAAATGCTATTAATTCTGCTATTTGACTCTACTCCACATTATTTTTCGAGCGCTGCCAAACGGTCATTCAGCCGTTTGATTTCTTCATCTGCCTTGACTTGTTCGGTTGCGTCATATTGAACACCCAGGAAATAAAGTAAGTTTCCTTTCGAATCAAAGAGCGGGGTCATCATCAGATGATTATAAAATAACTCGCCATTTTTTTTATAATTTCTGAGTGTAACTTCAACGGGCTCCTTGTTTTTTATCGCTGCTTTTAATTGAGCGACTGCTTCCTGGTCGTGATCTGTACCTTGCAAAAACCGGCAGTTTTTCCCCAGTGTTTCTTCCTGTGAATAACCTGTTATTTTTTCAAATGCTTTATTTGCATATACAAGCGGCAAATCTTCTTGATCGGGATCAGCCAATGTAACGCCATTAATACATGAGTCAAGGATTTTGGATAATACTTGTGGAATCAACCCAGGGTCTTTTTCAACGATAAAGTCCATAATATCTCTCCAAGTTTATATTCAAATTACACAACAAAACCATATTTTTCCAATGCAGGATACTGTCAATTAGTTTCTGCACTTTCAGCCTCAATTATTTTTTTTATATTATGCACCGTTCTTTCAGTGCCGTCCTGGACAGCAATACGAACAAGCTTTTCAAATGGTTTCATATGTAACTCCAGGTCAAGCAGTTCAAAAATAAAAGTGATTCGACTGCTTTCTTCATCGACTGCTTCAATAACATAGTCACATCGATAAGGATTTGAAATACCTTCAAAGCAGATGCGCGCACCGGCATCAAACACATTAACCTTGAATGTTGATTCCGAACGATTTCCTTGATCAACCCTTACCTGACGGCATTGCGTTCCTAATTGGACCGGGCCATCTGTTAGCTTTTCGAGTTCCTTAACTTCTGGCGACCAACGCGGATAATTTGTCAGCAAATCAACGCCAATAAAATTAAACAGTTTGTCAGAAGGACTACGAATCAGCACATTGGCCTTACCGACAACAGGGGTTTGTTTTAATAGACCAAACATAAATAGTCTCCTGTGTTGAATTCTTAAACCACATAAGTATCTATCCCCATCAATAATAAATCATATTGTGCCTCTACCAGTTCTTTTATTGCAAGCGCAGGGATACCCGTTACAATATTACCTTGTGTGATCAACCACCCTACTGCATCTGATGGCCCAAGATTAACGACATACCCAATGTCATGATGCAGGTAGGGCTCGAGTATTTTCAGCATGCCTGAATGACGCAAAATATTCCGGCCAACCAGCTTTCCTTTTCGCACGGCCGATTGTGCTGATTGAATATTTGAGCCAAAAGCTGTGTAAACGGAACAATCTCCCGCCACGAAGATATTCTGCAATGTTTGATGATCAACCACGGCTTGCCCGAACATGTTCACCGGAAAAATATTTTCCTGCTTTTTCCCAAGAAACAGAAACGTCGCATGCGAGGTCAGTTCATAAGACCGGCCTGTCTGCTTTTCCTCAAGCAACACGCTATAATCAGTCTGTCCACGATAGCGTGTATCCGGTATAAAATCAATGTCTAAATCCTGCAGACAGGACCGGACATAGGTATCAAAACCACGCGGGAACTGCGCAAGCACTTGATCACTTGAGTGAATCAAACGCAATCTGGCTGTAATTTTTTGCCTGCATAAAAACTGTCTTATTTCAAATAAAAACTGTATACCTGTTGCACCCGCGCCAACGACAGAAATCAGTGGCGCATCCTGACCAAGCTTACTCAAATGCTGCAGCAGCAGTTCCGACCCTGGTGTTTGCATAAAATGCTGCAACGTAAATACATTTTCTATGTGATCAAACTGCTGTGTCTGTGTATCCGCGCCTGTTGTCACAATCAAGTAATCAAAATCAATTACTTCGTCGTCAACCATCAGGCACTTTTGGTTTTGCCATTGCAACAGCAGTTCATCCGTCACAGCCAATGCAGCCCGGATATGGCGGCAATTAAAACGCGACTCCAATACACTGAAAGAAACAAGTAAATCCGACAACGGATAGCGAAACGTCTCATGCAAATGCGTGACTTTGAGATGTTGATCGCCGGGATCAATAATGGTGATGTCAACATTGAAAGAGTATTGCTTCAGGGTCGTCAGCGCCGTCAATCCGGCATAGCCACCGCCGACAATCACTGCTTTTATCCGTCGTTGACCGGGTATATAGAATGGCAATAGCGCCACAAATTCTCCTTATGTCATAAAAACTGTGGGCATACCTGTTTTTGTAACATTATCTGCATTCCAATGCGAAATGGCCCACTGCCAGAATGTATTCAGATCACAATCCAGTAATTCCCGCGGCGGATTCTGACCAAGAAATTTTAGTGCAGCTACTAACTGAAATGATACATTGAATTGCGCAACAGGTGCAGCAAAGGTTTGCTTACTGAGTTTCTCGCCTCTGTCATTGGTAACAATCGGTAAATGCATATAAACCGGTGTTGCATATCCCAAAAGCTGCTGCAAGAATATCTGCCGCGGCGTTGAATCCAGTAAATCAGTACCGCGCACCACATGCGTGATATTTTGCTGCGCATCATCGACCACTACCGCCAACTGATACGCAAAAATACCGTCAGCACGATGCAAAACAAAATCTCCGATATCGTTGCCGATATGTTGAGACAAAAAACCCTGCGTGCGATCCACTAATGTCACAGAACGTTGATCGGTTCTAACGCGCACCGCACGTTGCCGTTGATGTTTGATCCGGTTATGCGCATTGCCCGAAACGTTCCGGCAAGTACCCGGATAGATGGGACCATTGATGCCGATTATGCCGGAATCGGCAATCTCCTTTCGCGAGCAAGCGCAAGGATAAACTAAAGCTTGCTTTTCAAGTAAAGAGAGCGCATCCCGATACAATTCGTGGCGCTGACTTTGATAAACGATCTCGCCATCCCATTCCATTCCCAGCTTCTCCAGCAACAGCAAAAAATCGCGTGACGCACCGGGCACTTCGCGCGGCGTATCAAGGTTTTCCACTCTGATCAGCCATTCGCCTTGATGCGACTTGGCATCCAGATAACTGCCGACTGCCGTAACCAATGAGCCGAAATGAAGCGGCCCGGTCGGCGAAGGCGCAAAGCGCCCGCGGTAACGGGGGTTTGTGGTTTGAGTTTCTGTAACTGGCATGTATGGAGTTGAAATTCTAATGTTTTTCTTACTACATACTTTATATTAGCAGGACTTTGGAAAGCATGTTTGAGAGGCGCGTAATGCGTTTCATTGTCCACTGCCAATCTCACGCCTTATGCATTTTTGCTTTGGCTATGTAACAGTTAACGGTAGAACCAATAAAAATTATCAGTCAAAACCAGCTTGAGTTATGGACTAAAAAGTTGCTAATGCTTAATAGCGCTCTAATTCTATAATTACCATCACTGCTGTCCCGTTAACTTTCAAAATAAAGTCGGGTGGTTATAATATTTGAAACGATTTATAGGTGGATCGCCACGAAACAACGCCATGAGATCACGTTTCTCAAACAAATTGAGCTGCAATAACCGCAATATTTGTTGCATGCTGATCTGAATCTTTGATTGGAATTTAATAAACGCGATTAGTAAGTAGACGCATAATGCGATCCAAATTTGTGTCATAACGGCATTTTTACTGGTTCCGACAAATGATTTGATTTTAAGATTCTGCTTGATCCATTTGAAGAAGAGTTCTACTTGCCAACGTGCTTTATAGACGTCGGCGATGGTTCTGGCAGCCAGTTTGAAATGATTGGTCAGGAAAATATATTGCTTGCCGGTTTCTTGATCCCGATAAACAATACGGCGCAACGGAATCGGACACTTTTTCAAAGCATTATTACCTGTGAGCGTAATCGTCTGGTCGCTGATTAATCCTTTGTTTTTCTGTATCGGGTGGTGCTCAGTCACTTTATAGCAAGCATTGGATTTAAGGCGGGTGACAAAATATACACTTTTGCTTGTCAATTGGTTAAACCATTCATAATCCATATAACCTCTATCCATTGCCACAATACTACCGGCTGGAAATGCCAGCATACGTCCGACTTCAATATCACTGGTTTTTCCCTCAGTGATCACTGCAAACTCAGGTAAATAACCGCTGTGATTGAGACCGACATGCAGCTTGATAGCCCCTTTTGTCGACCGGAAATCAGCCCATGGAAAAACAGACAGGCATAGGTCAATGGTTGATGCATCTAATGAATAAAGTTTGTTCTTAAAGCGGAATTGATGACCTGGCGCCAGACGTTGGCAATGATGCAATAGTTTTCCAAATAACGCTTCATACAAGCTATAAGGCTTATTCTCATTCATACGAGCAAGGTTGGAGCGTGTCAGTTTTGCGCTACCAAGATGATAAAGACGGTGTGCTTGCGCACTCACGTTTCCAACAATATCACGCAAGCTGATGCGACCAGACAACTGTGCCATTGTCATGGTGACAAACTGTGACCATCGGGTTGCAGTACGAAAAGCGCGCCCTGAATGATGGCGGTTAGCCAGAGACTCAAATTCATGTCTCGGAACAAATCTTAGAATTTGTGAGAAGATCGTATTACAATGGGCCATGGTCTGATTC
>DOOY01000036.1 GCA_003514765.1 Nitrosomonas sp.
ATGAGTTTTTCTACCCGGCGCCTGGCCCGCGATCAGAATCTTAGCCTTCGGATGCAATTGAAGTACAGGCCGTGGGCCAAGCGGTAAATGATACTCGCAAATGGTGCAGGCACGCACTTCAGCCAGCAATGACGAAAATGATCCCATGAACTCAACGCTCGCAAAGCAGGACAATGCTGCCACCGAACGACAATTTTGTCATTGCGATAATGACAAATTATTTGGCATAGCCAGCATCGCCTGAGACGGTGAAGACGTCTTGATTATCTATGAAATATACCTTCACGTTCAGGTTGATACACGACTTCAATGATTTCTACTAACAACAAGCCGCCACCGGGTTTCGGCCATTCTATTTGATCACCCTCTTTAAGCCCGAGTAATGCACTGCCCACCGGCGCAAGTATAGAAACAGTTGCATCACTGTTATGGTTTTCATGTGGATAGGCAAGCGTTAAAGAAAACACTTTACCGGATGCGATTTCCTTAAATTTAACCGTCGAATTCATCGTAACAATATCAGGCGGCATTTCTTCAGGCGCAACGATATCTGCACGATCCAATTCAGCAAGAAGGGCGTCCTTGCCCGGAAACTGTTTATTTCCCAAGGATACAAGTATTCTATCCAGACGTTCCGCATCAAGTGATGAAATAATAATTTCGGGTCTTTGGTTCATATTGTTGTCTACCTATAAAAATCTTATATTTGTTATCGTCTAGCGACAAGACACGTCGACGAAATAAACGCAGCGGAATTTCTGTTCTGATGCAGCCTTGATTCAACACGATTAGTCACCGGAAAAGCCGGGATGTTCCCCCATCCAGTAAGTTCCCCTCAATTTATTATCAAAAAACTGTCAACGACAACTCCAAAACGGGTTATTTGAACAAAATTTTGCCTACCCAAGCACTTGCTCAGCTGCAAATATTTATAGAATCTCTTTCACAATCAGCACCAACCAGCCAAAAAAAGGAACCAGTGCCATAATGAATGCCAGACAAGATAGAAACGAGCGCCAAGTGCGTTTAATCACCGTTGCTCCCAAGCATGCGAGTGCCATCAGCAAAGTTGGAACACCGAGAAAGAGAGCCAGCATATATTCACCGCCACCGGCGGCGACACGCCACGCACCGAATTCCACCATCCACATCCGCGTTTGTATCCACATTGAAAACGCCAGAAATAGCACACCGGGGACAAACAAACCCACGCTAATCGAGATGACGGTATTTTAGGCATGACTATTTTTTGTAGTTCTCTTATTTTAACCATATTAATGACCGTAACATGATACAATCGCCTCGGTCATATTCAGCTTTAACATATTGAAAAATTAGTCACTATTTACATATCTACAACACGCGACCCTTTTCTCTGAATATCAGTCTATATTATAATCCTCATCAAATAAATTAGGCTTTTTGCGTTATTCTTCATCTACTCAACCTTGACTGTCATGCTAAACCAGCAGGGCAGTCCGATCTAATCCCTGTTGGAGTTTTATGTCTTTCTCAACATTCGGCTTGTCCGATAATATTATTCGTGCTGTCACAGAATGTGGCTACACTGTACCCACCCCCATTCAGATGCAAGCCATTCCAGCAGTACTTGCAGGCGGAGACTTACTTGCAGGCGCACAGACAGGCACTGGTAAAACCGCCGGTTTTACGTTACCTATTCTGCATCGCCTTTCAGATAAAACAATCAAAGGGCCCTCCAGTGGACGGCCGCCAGTACGTGCGTTAATTCTTGTACCCACACGTGAACTCGCTGCACAAGTAGAAGAAAGCGTGCGCGATTACGGAAAATATCTGAAACTGAATTCAATGATGATGATTGGTGGTGTCAATATCAACCCGCAAATCAGCCGTTTGAAAAGCCGCGTCGATATTTTGGTTGCCACACCCGGACGCCTACTCGACCATATACAGCAGAAAACACTTACGCTTGAACAAGTGGAAATTCTCGTGCTGGATGAAGCAGATCGCATGTTGGACATGGGATTTATTCGAGACATCAGAAAGATACTTGCATTGCTGCCAAAGCAGCGACAAAATCTATTATTCTCGGCTACTTTTTCTGATGAAATACAAGCGCTGGCAGACAACCTGCTTAACAAACCGGTATTAATTGAAGTGGCGCAGCGCAATGCAATTGCCGATAAAGTGACACATATGGTGCATCCGGTAGACCGTAAACGCAAACGCGACTTACTTGCTCACCTGATAAAGAAGCACCGCTGGTCACAGGTATTGGTATTCACCCGTACCAAACACGGCGCCAATAAGCTGGCTGAATTTCTGACAGAAAGTGACATTCCATCACTTGCCATTCACGGTAATAAAAGCCAGACGGCGCGCACTCAAGCATTAGCGAAATTCAAGACAGGCAACCTGCAAGTTCTGGTTGCAACCGATATCGCTGCACGTGGCATTGATATCAACGAATTGCCGCATGTCGTCAATTTTGAACTCCCAAATGTGCCTGAAGACTATGTTCACCGCATTGGCCGCACCGGTCGTGCAGGCGCAGAAGGTGATGCGGTATCACTCGTGTGCGTAGATGAGTCCAAATTACTAACGAGTATTGAACGGTTGGTCAAACGCGACTTACCTTGTCAAATTATCGCAGGTTTTGAACCTGACCCAAATATAAAAGCTGAACCCATCAAGAATGGACGTAGTAACGAGTCACGTGACGTAAAGCCGGTAGGCAGCCAGACAAAAAAACGAAAAAATAAAATACCAAGGTCAACAGCTAACAAACCGACCGGCTTTGCTCGTGCAACTGCAAATCGTTCACCAGCGCCACGACATCCTAGCGGACGGGGACGTTAACTTCAAAGCTGATCTATTAAGAGGCGATCCGCTCATTCATTAATTCAAAGGGAACAATCAATTGACTTGGTTTTCAATATGAACGGGGTAGCACAGTGATGTCTAAACCATCTTTATTGCTTTACCTTCATGGCTTTAACAGCTCACCGCAATCACATAAAGCGAGTGTAATGCGTGAGTATTGTCGGCAACACCGTCCCGATATCAAATTAGTCATCCCACAACTTCCTAACTACCCACAGCAAGCTGCCCGGTTTGCCCAAAATCTTGTCGAACAATACCGGCAGGATTATCAAGTCGGTTTAGTGGGCAGCTCATTAGGTGGTTATTTAGCGACGTGGCTCAATCACAGATATGGTTACAAAGCAGTATTGGTGAATCCTGCGGTTAAACCCTTTGAATTATTCACGGATTATCTTGGTAAACAGTTTAATCCCTATAGCCAGGAGCATTATTTTCTGGAAGAAAAACACATCCAGGAGCTGCAAGATCTTTACATAGAAGTGTTTAATCAAGCTGATGATCTCTGGTTGCTGCAACAAACTGGCGATGAAGTGCTCGATTATCGTCAGGCTGTAGAAAAATATAGACTCAGCAGACAAACGATTGAAGCCGGTGGCAACCATAGTTTTGTCGGTTTTGAGCGTTACCCATCCCAGATCATTGATTTCCTACAACTCTAGCTCGAGAGAAACAACCTCAATTCAACCGCATGGATCAAAGACACACTGTTCGTACACTATGTATCAATGCGCGATGATTATAAAGCTGACAATAAAAAAAAACCTCTCAATCTAAAACTGAGAGGTTTTTTTATTTGATATGCCTGGCGGTAACCTACTTTCACATGCGTTTACACACTATCATCGGCGCTACTTCGTTTCACGATTCTGTTCGGGATGGGAAGATGTGGGTCCAAAGTGCTATGGCCGCCAAGCAAAACTATAAACACGTAATATTAATTTACTTAATAACACGTATTATTATTCTGAAAAGTATTAGTTAGATTGATATCTTTTGCGATTACTATTCAATGCAGCAAAAGTTTTAAAATTATAGGATCAAGCCACACGGTCAATTAGTATCGGTTAGCTTAACATATTGCTATGCTTCCACATCCGACCTATCAACGTCGTAGTCTTCGACGAACCTTTAGGAGGATTAAATCCTCGGGAAGTCTTATCTTGAGGTGAGTTTCCCGCTTAGATGCTTTCAGCGGTTATCTCTTCCGCACTTAGCTACCCGGCAATACGACTGGCGTCATAACCGGTACACCAGAGGTGCGTCCACTCCGGTCCTCTCGTACTAGGAGCAGGTCCACTCAAACTTCCAACGCCCACGGCAGATAGGGACC
>DOOY01000193.1 GCA_003514765.1 Nitrosomonas sp.
TTTTTCAACGACTTGTCAGTATTATGGTAATAATTGTTACAGGTAAGTGAGGCTATGTGATCTCCAGAAGAAGGTAAAATCTTGACAAGATAATCACGATTAACGTTAACTGATGGTTCTGTACGCCTGCTGTAGCGTATTTTTGAGCAATTGCGCAAGTGCTGACAGTTTGCGTGAATGTTATGATAGTGTGAAAATCTCATTGTGGATTGGATTTCGAACAAATGATTCTTTAAATTTTTTGGAATGACGAGATTTTCGATTCCTCAACAGCCTGTTAATAATATTGAGGGTGTCAAGGACGCGCAGTGATCAACAGAATGTGTTTTTGTTTTCGTTGCGATTGGACATTGATACATAATTATGCGCTCCACGGACTAAACAACTATGAAAAAAATACTGCTGATTTGGACGCTTATGCTCTTGAGCACGCCTGCTATCGCTGAATGGACGAAGATAGGTGAGTATAAAAATGATAATGAAGACAGCTATACCGTTTATGCTGATTTGACTTCTATTCGAAAAGCTAGGGATAGGGTTAAAATGTGGGTTTTGTTTGACTATAAAACAGAACAGAAAGCCTCCGGAACCAACTTTTTATCTAAAAAGATCCGTCGCGACTATGATTGCAAGGAGACACGGATGCGCAGGCTTGCCTTTTCTTTGTTCAGTTGGAATATGGAAAAAGGAGAGCTGCTGCGCGCCTATAACCAGCCGCAGAATTGGAAAAGGGTGACGCCGGGCACTATGGATGAAACTGAATGGAAAGTGGCTTGCGATCAATAAGAGGCAACTGAACTTTTCGACTGTCCAAGAACAGTAAAAGCGGCAAGAGTGACCATTTTGATTCAAGTTTTTGTTATTTTAAGCAAGTTATCGTTTTATTATCTAAATAATTGGAAAAATAACTGCGCAGGTAGACTATTGCCGTCAATACAGACGTGATTCTGCGTGATTGCAGATATCACGTCCAGCTAGCCTCTCAGCGCAGGCAGTTGTTCGTCTGTCGGCACAAACTTTAAGGCGATGCCGTTGTTGCACCAGCGTTCGCCACGCGGGGGCGGCCCATCTTTAAATACATGGCCTTGATGGCCGCCGCAACGGGCGCAGTGGTATTCCGTGCGCGGCCAGATCATTTTGAAGTCGATCTTAGTCGCCACATGCCCGGCAATAGGTTGGGTAAAACTGGGCCAGCCGGTCCAGCTTTCATATTTATGCGCGCTTTCAAAAAGCGGGAGATAACACGCAGCGCAAACAAAAGTACCTTCACGATCCTCATAAACGAGATTGCTGGATTCAGGACGTTCGGTTGCCTCTTCAAACAGTATTTGATAGGCTCTGGGTGAAACTAATTCGCGCCATTCTTTGTGGGGTTTGTTAATGCGCGTAATCGGGCTGGAAGCCTCCCCAACCACTTGTGACCGGCATGCAGGAATAAACGGCAACACGGTCAGAGCGGCAAAGCCTTGTAAAAGAATGCGTCGTTTCATACAATTTTCTCCTGAGCAAGCGTATGCGTAAATAATTATACGTTAATGCAGCATGAGGAACAGTTTGACCATAAGAACAGTATATTGAAATTTAGTGCGAAACAATATCCAGGATAAGAGAGTGACTGCAGTAAACCATACTATGCGGATGTATCATAGTGTGATTGGTTTTCGGGATGGAAAGCGTAGCTGACAACGCGCTGTATTCGTGTTGTTGGAGTATTATTGTAATGATTAACTTAAGTTTTCAGATTGGATCGTCCATGCATTATAAAACCGAAGTGGCCAGGGTATTTCAATATGACAAAGCAACGCTTCGACAAAGCAATAGCGCTGATTGACGCTGCCAATGGCGAAGACCCGAACCGGGAAACCTGCGAAGGTAAAAGCTGGCCGAAAGAGCTGCTTTACGCATATCACATGTCGGACATGCTCGAACGCTATGCGCCTGATGCCGATGATGCGATAAAGCTGGCTGTCAGAGCTCAGCACATCCAACGCTGGAAATCGCCACGTAGTGATTATCCGATGGATCGCAAGGGTTACCATCAGTGGCGCGCCGGATTAAACAAATTCCATGCCGATACAGTCGCTGGTCTGTTGGAAAAGATGGGGTATGACAATCAGTTCATCGTGCGTGTAAAGCAGATTGTCGGCAAAAAATCGCTTAAGACCAATCCCGATACGCAGTTATTGGAAGATGTTGCCGGACTGGTTTTTATAGAACACGCTATGCTTGATTTCGTTGGCAGGCATCCTGAGTACGATGAAGAAAAATGGATCGATATCATCCGCAAAATCTGGCGTAAAATGTCCGTCCGGGCGCATCAATTCATACTCGCAGAGCACATCAAAATACCCGAATCGCAGGTTGCGCTGATCAGGAAAGCGTTGCTTGAGCAAAGGCAGAACAATCCGATTGAATTCAATTGAACAATCATACGATACCATTTGATGGATTCTGTCAGAAAATCAGTCGCACATTTGTTGCGTTACAATCAATATGCTGCCGGCATCAACGCCATTGTTTACTATGGCTGATAAATTTAGTACGCTTAACATTGACCGCCAGGAATTGAGGCTGAACATTTTTATCCGACAAAGAGAGGAATATGGTCATGAAAACTGTAAGACAGTTATTGCACGAAAAAGGACCCGACATTGCAAGTGTCGGACCGGACGAATCGTTATTCGATGCCATGCAGTTGATGGCAGCCAATAACATTGGCGCGTTGCTGGTGATAAAAGCCAACAAACTGACGGGTATTCTGACAGAAAGGGATTTTTCGCGTAAGTCATATCTATTGAATAAACCTGTAAAGGACATACTTGTCAAAGAAGTAATGACTCATCAAGTGGCCTATGTCAATCCGGATTTTACGAACAAAGATTGTATGGCGTTGATTACAGAGAGACGGATACGTCATTTACCCGTACTGGAAAACGATCAGGTAATCGGTATTATCTCCATAGGCGACCTGGTGAAAGATGCTATATCGGAACATCAGTTTATTATTCATCAGCTTGAGCGCTATATTTACAGCACTCCGGAATGACAAAGCAGCGTTGTATTATTCAAACTGAGAAAACCGGATCACCACGAAATAAACTTTTGACATGATTTACTGTTTTTGTACACTTTGATCAAAGAAATTTTTTCAGGAATTTTTTTCACTTTTCCGCTTCTGCTCCTATTGATAGGGGCTTTTTATACTCCGAATATGAATATAGTCAATGTCACTGCCGATAAAGCAATGGACGCTCATCAGCAGCCGGTAGGCTTTACTGGTTGGTGGCCTGCTATATGAAAACGCCTGTCCACATCGCCTGTGCTTTTGGATGCAACTGAAACCGGTGAGATTATTTATTACTTTCATGAATTAAAGAGAACAAAGTGCTGATCAAAGTAAAACCGGAGCGTTATGGTCTGAAGGTTGCAGTTATTGGTGTTTCATTTCTGATATGCTTTTCAGCTTAAATCCGAAGAAATAACAGTGCGAATTGCATGAACGATTCTGTCCAGACGATATCGTTGCTGAATCTGGTGCTGGTATTTATCCCGGTTTTCCTTGTGATCGGTATTCTGTGGAAATGGTCGCTTACACCCGGTAATGCGGCATATGCTCTCGGCCGTATGTTGGTGCAGTTGATGCTTATCGGCTACTTTCTCATGTACATTTTCGAGGCGGAGAATTCCCTGATTGTCATTGCAGTACTGGTGGTGATGGTGACGGTTTCCAGTTGGATTGCCCTGGGCACCGTCAAAACCCGGCGCGTCACGCTCTACAGACAGGCGCTGGTTGCCATACTGATCGGTGGCGGTATTGTACTTTTTATTGTTACGCAGGGTGTTCTGCAATTGGATCCGTGGTACTTGCCTCAGTACATGGTTCCTTTGGCAGGCATGGTGTTCGCCAACTCAATGAATGCTGTCAGCCTTGCCGCGGAGCGCATGAATGCCGAGCTGTCACGGCAGGTGAATTTTGAGCAAGCACGCAACATTGCCATGTATGCAGCCATGATCCCCATCATCAATTCCATGTTTGCAGTGGGTCTTGTATCATTGCCCGGCATGATGACCGGACAAATCCTTTCAGGTATTTCCCCGCTGGTTGCGGCGCGTTATCAGATCATGGTGATGTGCATGATCTTTGCTACAGGTGGCCTGTCGACAGCACTATTTCTTGAAATGTCCCGGAAGCAGTTTACTGCGTTTGTGGGGAAAGACAGATAGGTTTATAAATTTTTTAAGCTTACTACAATCTTGAATTCGGATAAAAAGTGCTAGTTGTCCGATAACTCTTAACCGTCACAACATCCTAATAATTGCCAGAGTTTTTTGGTGATCTGAGCCTGAAAGACATCCAGTGTGATTTCATTATCCATCTTGCACCTCCGTTTATTGGTGTTCGTGAGGTATTGATTAATGAAGCAGCGATGCTGTGCAGTTCGCTTATATGTAAAATAGTATCTATTGATACCGGTTTCTACGTATTGACAGGATTAGTCTACTGAAAACTGAATCAAACGGTGTGTGTTTTTCATAAATTATGTAAAAAAATATTGGAGCGTTTGGACACTGCCGCGATAATCAAAGAGGTGTGATTAGCGCAGCGTTGCGGGCCGAAGTTTCAGAACACTTTGGATTACTTTTGTTTGCTGGACTCTTTTTCTTTCTTTGCGGCTTGATCGGTCGAGTTATTTTCTTGTTTACTCTTATCTTCGCAATCATTCGAAGTATGGCTTACTTCATCAACTGCCTGGCTGATGGTTTCAACCGCTGAAGTAACCGCTTCTTTGACTTTTTCCAATTGCTTGTTTCCAGTTTCCGCCGCCTGATCAATTTGTTTGTCCAGG
>DOOY01000191.1 GCA_003514765.1 Nitrosomonas sp.
AATTAAATTCACCAAAATGCACGGACTTGGCAATGATTTTGTCGTCATTGATTGTATCAATCAGACCATTTCTTTGAACCAAAAACAATTGCGTTTTATTGCAGACCGGCATTTCGGGATTGGTTGCGATCAGATTCTGCTGGTAGAAAAAGCATCCGGTGACGCCGATTTTTTTTATCGCATTTTTAATGCCGATGGCGGCGAAGTTGAGCAATGTGGAAATGGCGCACGTTGTTTCGTGCGCTATGTGCATGATTATGGTTTGACGCAAAAAAATCCAGTCAGCGTTAAAACACTCAGCGGACTGATAACGCCCACGCTGCAGAATAATGGTGAAGTAACGGTGGATATGGGCATCCCCAGGTTTGAACCCGTAGAAATTCCATTTGTCGCCGATCATCGTGCGCTTACCTATGCACTGGATGTGAAGGGAGAAACTGTTAAAATAAGTGCGCTATCAATGGGCAATCCACATGCGGTGCGTATTGTTGATGATATTGATAAGGCACCTGTTGGTAGCGAAGGCGCATTAATCGAAACACACCCTCGTTTTCCCAAACGGGTTAATGTCGGATATATGCAAATCACCGATCGTCATTGTATACAGCTGCGGGTTTTTGAACGCGGCGCCGGGGAAACACTGGCTTGCGGCACTGGCGCTTGCGCGGCCGTAGTGGCTGGTATTCAACAAGACATGCTTGATACGCCGGTATCTGTCAACACCCGCGGCGGGAAATTATCGATTCGATGGGATGGAGAAAACCAGCCTGTTTGGATGACAGGACCTGCTGTAACGGTATTTGAAGGTGAGATCAATTTGTAACATAATTCGCAGAAGGCTATCCTTAAACCAGTCAATTAGATCAAGGAAAAATAATGAAACCGGAAGATGTTGCGCAATATCTCGTGAATCACCCCGATTTTTTTAACGAACATCCTGATTTATTATCAGATTTGCATATTCCACACCCGCATGACGATAGAGTGATTTCACTACATGAACGACAAGCCATCGCCTTAAGAGAAAAAAATAAAATTCTGCAGGAAAAGTTATTTGAATTGATCAGTTTTGGCGAAGAAAATGATGCCATCGGTGAAAAAATGCATCGCTTAACCATCGCATTACTAACAGCATCCGATTTTGACGAATTTTTAAACGGCTTCGGCTATAGCTTACACGAGGATTTTTCCATTCCATATTTTGTGATGCGATTATGGGATCTGCACTGTGAAAATATGGATTACATTGAATTTTCACCAACCAGTGAAGATATTCGTGCAATTGCCGCAAGCCTGGCGCACCCGTATTGCGGCAGTCATGTCGCCGATGAAATAAGCGGTTTGTTCACCCAAGAAACTGAGCGTTTACAGTCTTTTGCCATGATTCCGCTCAGCACTACCCGCCCTATCGGTTTGTTGGTTCTTGCCAGTCCGGAGGCTGACAGATTTTATGCCGACATGGGCACGCTGCATTTAAAGCGGCTTGGAGATTTAATCGGCGCATCAATTGCACGCCATGAACTCACTGCGAACACAACCCAGACAGTCAGTCATAATACCCCGGATGAGCAGCAAATCTGAATTGCTGGCAGAAGCCTTCAACGGGTACCTTTCCAATGAACGCCGTTTGTCCCCACATACTTGCAAAAGTTATGCGCATGATATTCAGATCCTGTTAACAAAATTAACTTGCGCATCCCTGGATCAGGTACAGCCACAGCATATTCGTCAGGTTGTTGCACAACTGCACGGCAAGGGATTGTCCGGCAGAAGTCTGGCCCGCATGTTATCTGCATGGCGCAGGTTTTATCATTATCTGATACGTGATCACCGCTTTCAACATAACCCCTGCACCGGGATACGCGTCCCCAAATCGCCGAAAAAACTGCCGCACGCATTGTCTCCGGACGAAACAGCACAGTTATTGCGGTTTACCGGTTTGGATCCGCTGACTATTCGGGACTGCGCCATGTTCGAATTATTCTATTCGTCAGGACTCAGGCTGGCTGAACTTACACAGCTTAAGCCCAATGATATTGATTTTCCAGATGGTACTGTGCGCGTCAACGGAAAAGGGGGGAAAACGCGCATCGTACCCATAGGAAAAGTGGCGATTGACGCGCTGCAAGCATGGCTGAAATATCAGGAAAACATTGTCAGGCCGGGTGTAAATGCATTATTTTTGTCCAGGCATGGTAAAGCGATCAGTGCCAGAACGATCAGTCATCGTTTAAAAGCACACAGCAGGCAGCAGGGTATTCACCAGAATGTGCACCCGCATGTGCTACGTCATTCTTTCGCTTCACATCTCTTACAATCCAGCGGAGACCTGCGTGCTGTCCAGGAAATGCTGGGCCATGCGCATATTACTTCCACGCAGGTTTATACGCACCTTGATTTCCAGCATTTGACGAAAATTTATGATGCTGCGCACCCGCGCGCAAAAAAGAAATAAAAAAAGTAAACCGTGACGCTGCAGATTCTTTCACAAACAGCATTAAGTTACCTGAATCGTCCAGAATTTTCTATCAAAATGGATAACCTTTTATACGGTATAATTATTTTTTGTAACACAATTAAAAATAAAGAATTCAATGACAACAATCGTATCAGCAAGACGTGGAAATCAAGTCGCGCTGGGTGGAGACGGCCAGGTTACTTTAGGCGCTGTCGTCGCCAAATCCAGCGCACGCAAAGTCCGCAGACTCTATCACGACAAAATACTGGCTGGCTTTGCCGGCGGCACGGCGGACGCATTTACATTATTTGAACGTTTTGAGGGCAAACTCGAAGCCCATCATGGCCATTTGATGCGCTCGGCGGTTGAACTTGCCAAGGATTGGCGTACCGATCGTATACTGCGAAGACTGGAAGCGATGCTTGTAGTCGCCAACGAAGATGCTACATTGATTATTACCGGCGCGGGCGATGTGATCGAACCCGAATTCGGCTTGGCTGCGATAGGCAGCGGCGGCTCCTATGCTCATGCTGCGGCACGCGCGCTTCTGGAGAATACCGATTTGCCTCCCAGAGAAATCGTCAGCAAAGCACTGACCATCGCGGGCGATCTGTGCATCTATACCAATCAGCATCACGTCATAGAAACCATTGACTAAGTTTTAGCGTTACAACGCGTTCATACAACCCATCACTCTCAAAATATAAGATTATGTCTCAAATGACTCCTCAGGAAATTGTCCATGAGCTGGATAAGCATATCATCGGACAAAACTCAGCCAAACGAGCTGTGGCCATCGCGCTTAGAAATCGTTGGCGCAGACAGCAAGTCGATGACCCGTTACGCCAGGAGATCACACCTAAAAATATTCTCATGATAGGACCCACCGGTGTCGGTAAAACCGAAATTGCGCGGCGACTCGCCAAGCTTGCAGACGCCCCTTTTATCAAAATTGAAGCCACTAAATTTACAGAAGTGGGTTATGTCGGACGTGATGTGGATTCGATTATTCGAGACCTGGCTGAAATGGCTATAAAACAATCACGTGAAAGAGAAACCCGAAAAAAACAACCCCATGCAGAAGACCGGGCAGAAGAGCGGATACTGGATGCATTGTTGCCACCCGCCCGTAATTTTGATTCTCACCACAGCACGACCGAGCAAGATAACTCAACACGGCAAAAATTCCGTAAAAAATTACGGGAAGGTGATTTGGATGACAAGGAAATTGACATTGAAATTGCTGCACCACGTGCAAATATGGAAATTTTTGCACCACCCGGCATGGAAGACCTGACTTCTCAAATTCAGGGAATGTTCCAGAATATGACGGGGGAGAAAAAAAGAACGCGCAAAATGGCTATCCGCGAAGCCAGGAAGCTGCTGATCGAAGAGGAAGCCGCTAAAATGGTGAATGACGAAGAACTAAAACTGGAAGCGATTCAGAATGTGGAACAAAACGGTATCGTTTTTCTGGACGAAATCGATAAAATCACCAGCCGCTCGGGCAGTGCATCGGGTGGAGACGTCTCCCGTCAAGGTGTTCAGCGTGATTTATTACCACTGGTTGAAGGCACTACGGTATCCACTAAATACGGCATGATTAAAACAGACCATATTCTTTTTGTCGCCAGCGGCGCATTCCATCTGACAAAGCCTTCCGATCTGATTCCTGAATTGCAGGGACGTTTTCCAATTCGGGTAGAGCTTGCCAGTCTCAGTGTCAGTGACTTCGAACAGATCCTCACCAATACCGATGCCTGTCTGACGCGCCAATATGAAGCGTTGTTGAAAACGGAGAACATTGATCTCAAATTTTCTTCAGATGCCGTCAAACGCCTTGCCGAGATCGCCTACTCTGTCAACAACAAAACTGAGAATATAGGCGCCAGACGTTTGCATACCGTAATGGAAAGATTGCTGGAGGATATTTCGTTCGATGCACCCAAACATGGTGGAAAAACCATTCAGATTGATGCAGCGTATGTAGACGAACGCCTTAAAGACCTGTCCCAAAGTGAAGATTTAGCGCGTTACGTTCTGTAAAAAACAGTGACAAAAAAAAGCATCTCTGGGAAGAGATGCTTTCAAGTACTATCACAAGGGAGGATTACAAGTTTGGATTTTTCATAAGGGAGTATTAAAAAATCTACTTGATGTTTGCAATTCTACAGATAAAGCCGCTATTTATTCTGCGGAGAAAACGGTAAATTACCCGCTATTTAGTATCATTGAATCCGCCTCCAGATACTGATGTCGCTTTGTCCCAATAAGGCGAACCGCTTTCCTGACCGGTCATGCTGCATACCGCGATTACGCATTACGAAAACGTGAATGCTTCACTATAATGATGGACACTATCGGCAAGACCAGACCGATAATAGTCACTGTGATCAGTAGCTGACCCAGTTCGCTGTAATCAGCGGGTATTGTAATTTCACCTGTTACAGTATCTTTCACTTCGCGGGTAACCTCATAAAACTGGTTCAGGTATTTGGTACCTAGCTGTGAAGCGGATAGTGCCAGATTGGTAAACGACGCCATCACTGCGAAAAAGGTTGCTTTGAGTTTATCAGGCGCCGAATTGGCAATCCATGCCAGCATGGGAATCATGGCGATCTGTCCAAGCGGAGATTCCAGCGCTGTATCGATCAGAGCGATAAAACGCGCGTCCACCACGCCACCTGTTACTGAGGCGGTCCATTCGTGTAATCCAAAATACATGCCAATGATCGGCAGCGATAGAAATGTGCCGGCAATAGTCAGAAAACCGATAATATAGGCGATGGAACGTTCTGCCATAAAGCGGCGGAAAATAAACATGCCAAAAAGCGTCAGGGTTGCGCCGACCAGCGAGAGTACAGCAAGAAACTGCTGGTCAAAATCCAGTTCATCAATCATCCACCAGGTTGATCCGGCGCCCGGTCCCGGAATGGCACGAAATATAAATACGAGAAATGCGGTGCCAACCAGGACATTACGTGCTTCGGGTTCCAACTCACCCGTTAATCGCCACATCAGGAATAACACAATGGCCATGGATATCAGAAAAATAATTTCTTCCCCGCCTGGCATGCGGCTCAGACCTACAGTCAATGATGCGATGGTAAAGACCAGTCCACCGCCCAGAATCCACCAGTTAACCGGTGGCGGTTCTGCATGTATGCCCAGTAGATTCATGGCCTCCTGTCTGTTGTGTCCCTGGGAGATAAATCGCTGTATTTCGCGCCGTTGCAACCATGAAGCCAGAACCACGCCAAAAATGGATACCACTGGAATAATAAGTGCCAACTGATAGACAAATAAGTAAACGGCTTCTTTCTCCGCTTCTGGTAATGCGGCTGCATCCCGCAACAGAAAGACATTCGCCACTGACACCAGAATACCGCCACCGATAATAGCGACACGCCCCAGCGTCTGCATGGTGACATGCATGAGTTTTCGTTTCGCAGGATCCAGTTTCTGTCCGTTCTCATCAACGCGCGGCACAGCTTCTACCGTCATGGCGTCCGCGACGACATCCTGCAACACATATCCAATTGGCGCCAGCAAGGCCGAAATAACGAACCAGGTTTCTATAGATGCCACGTCGGCCATGGCTTCTGTATGTCCGAGCAAACCAATCATGATGAGCAGACTCAACATGATTAGACTGGCGCCCAGATAAACCAGCAGGCCTTTCCAGCGCCACATCAGATCAACCAGGTGGCCGAGAGGCATTTTGAGCGCCCAGGGCAGCATCATCCAGAACCCGAGCATTGCCAGAAATTCAGCGGAAAGGCCGAGTTTTTCCTTGACATAAAAAGTTCCGACGATACCGGTTAACCCGGAAATCCCTGCAGCGACATAAACCATGAGCGGCGGCATATAAGACAGCCGCATTTCACGTCCCAGCGATAGGATATTGGCGCTAAACCAATGATTGACAACAGAAGCAAAACCAGTAACGAATGAGAATTTCATTTTCATGGGTATTTTTTTGACAAGTTGATGCCAACTAATTGTTATTTTTAATGCCTACATCTGCTTGGGACGTACGCCAACCTTTATCTGCACCTCTTTTTTCTTTTTGTTACGCATAACTGTAACTGTCACAGTGTCACCCGGCGAGAGCGCAGCAACCTGGTTGAGTAATACGGAAGAATTCAGGATCGGCTCGCCTTCAATGGCGACCATGATATCACCGGGTTTAATGCCTGCCCGTTCCGCCGGCCCATCCTTGAGAACACCGGCAATCAGAGCGCCGGTTGCATTGTCCAGACCAAATGAATCAGCAAGCTCCCGGGTCATATCCTGCATACTGACACCCAACCAGCCGCGTACCACGCTACCGGACTGAATAATCTGTTCCATGATTTCTTTGGCGATATGTATGGGAATTGCAAAACCGATACCCAGAGACCCGCCCGAGCGCGAATAAATGGCCGTATTGATGCCAATCAAATTACCGGCGGTATCAGTCAGCGCCCCGCCCGAATTTCCCGGGTTGATTGCCGCATCCGTCTGAATGAAATCCTCAAATGTATTAATGCCTACTTTGGTCCGGCCCAAAGCGCCAATAATACCCATCGTAACGCTCTGACCGACACCAAACGGATTGCCAACAGCCAAAACGACATCGCCCACCCTGGCAAGTCTGGATTGCCCGAAGGTTATAGCTGGAAGATCTTCTATATCGATTTTCAAAACGGCCAAATCGGTTTCAGGATCTGAACCAACAACATTCGCGTCAACTTTGCGTCCATCGGGTAGCGCGACTTCCACTTCATCAGCCGCCTCAATTACATGATGATTGGTTAAAATATACCCATTTGGACTGACAATAACACCGGAACCCAAATTTGATCTGCGCCGCGTTCTGGGTTCAAATTGCTCGCCAAAGAATCGCTGGAAAATAGGATCGTTCAGTAACGGGTGCGGTGACTCCTTTACTGCATTGGTTGTAAAAATATTGACCACTGAAGGCATGGCGCGGCTGGCTGCTTCATAATAGCTGTCAGGCCTGGTTTCGATCAAACTGGGGGCTGTTTCCTTGATGGTCACGAGTTCTCCGCGTTGTTTCCATGGCAATAACTCGGGGCGCAGTGTGGAAAAAATAAAAAATATCGCCAGTAAAATAGCTGCCGTTTGTGCAAAAATCAACCAAAGCCTGTACATGTATACTTATAACTCCCAAAGATGAAATAACTGACGAGTACTCCAGCAACTTAGAAATAATGCGTTCAGTTAGCTTTTCAGCGTTACTGACGGGGCGGGCTTCACCGACAAAGGCTATTCCTTCGTCAAAAAGTCTAACGTGGCCAGTGACGTTGAAAAACCAATCCGCCGGACGTTCACAAGCCGTTCCGTCATTACTTGGTTGATGGAGTACTAATATTGCGATATGTATTGTAGTGCAACCATACAGGAAAAGAACCCATGTTTCGAAATGAACTTGAAAATCACCTGAATCAATTGCTGGATATCTCCCGTTTTCAGGATTATTGCCCAAATGGACTGCAAGTGGAAGGGCGAGACCGTATTCACAAAATTATAACCGGCGTTACAGCATCGCTTGAACTGCTGGAAGCAGCCATTGCATGCGAAGCAGATGCCGTGCTCGTGCATCATGGGTACTTCTGGCGCGGAGAAGATGCGCGCATCACCGGCATGAAAGGCCGTCGCATTGCGAGGCTTGTTAAAAATGAACTCAATCTGTTTGCTTATCATCTGCCGCTGGATATTCACCCGCAACTGGGCAACAATGCACAACTGGCAAAACAACTGGAATTTACTGAAACAGGGCGGTTTGGTGAGCAGGATATTGCTTTTCATGGAAAGCTGACTGAGACGATGCCGCTGAGTGCATTGGAAGCAAAAATTTCACGGATACTGGCACGCGAACCACTCGTCGTTGGCAATCCTGATCAATCAATCAAAAAAATTGCCTGGTGTACCGGTGCTGCGCAAAGCTATTTTGATGCGGCCATTGCGCAGGATGTCGATGCCTTTGTTACCGGTGAAATTTCAGAGCAGACAGTACATGCAGCGCGCGAATCCGGGGTGGCTTTTATTGCAGCAGGTCATCATGCTACGGAACGCTACGGCGTACAGGCATTAGGTGAGCATCTGGCACAAAGATTCGAAATTCAGCATCAGTTTATCGATATCGACAATCCGGTCTAACCGGCTTTATTTAACTGTTTTATACTGATCGTACATATGCAGAGGTCTGCCGTTAATCTTTTTTACTGCCGTCATCTTTTTTTTTGCCTGAGAACATTGTCCACCAGATGACAAAAACAAATAAACCCGCCGCCACAAATGCTTCAAGTACCAGTAACCACCACATATATAAAATCCTCAGCTTGTTGTATAGTTGTATCGTTTTAATTTTAACAATGTAACTCTAACCAATATTCAATGAAAAACCAATCTTGTTTTTCGATCATTCTGTTTCTTACACTGCTCGCTGCATGTGCGAGCGAGACCCCTGTCCAGCCAGAACCGCCTGAAAAAATAATTGAACAGCCTGCTGAACCCGGGGTTTCAGTTCAGGAAGAATCACGTCTATCCAGGCATATTCCGGCGCAGTGGTCAGATTTGACGGGTTGGCAGGAGGACGATTTGCGATCAGCCTGGCAGGCTTTTCTGCAAAGCTGTCATGTACTGAAGAATCAGCCTTTATGGCAGCAGACATGTACAGCCGCCGCACTTATACAACCTGCTGATAATGGCAGCCTGAGAAACTTTTTTGAAAATAATTTCACGCCTTACCAGGTTATCGGCAGCGATGGCAGCGATGAAGGACTGGTTACCGGATATTACGAGCCTTTGTTGCACGGTAGCCGCCGGCCATCGGAACGTTACCGCTTTCCGCTATACGCTGCGCCGGATGAGTTGCTGATTATCGATCTCGGAGCACTCTACCCTGAGTTGAAGGATTTACGCCTGCGAGGCCGTCTGGACGGCCGCAAGGTCGTGCCTTACTATAGCCGCGCAGAAATTATGAATAATCCGGCCATGTTGGATGGCCATGAATTGTTATGGGTAGACGATGAAGTTGAGTTATTCTTTCTGCAAATTCAGGGTTCCGGAAGAATTCAGCTGGACACGGGTGAAATCGTCAAAATCGGCTTTGCCGACCAGAATGGTTATCCATATAATTCAATAGGCAGAATCCTGGTGCAACAAGGTGAACTATCTCTGGACAAGGCCTCCATGCAGGGCATCAAACAGTGGGGCCAACAAAATCCGGATAAACTGCCAGCCTTATTACAACAAAATGCACGCTATGTATTTTTCCGTGAATTACCCGGTGACCTGACCGGCCCGATCGGGGCGCTGGGCGTGCCGCTGACGGCAGGCAGAAGTATTGCAATTGATCCACGTTCGATTCCTCAGGGTGCGCCTGTTTTTCTGGCAACGACATGGCCCAATTCCAGCAGGCCGCTTAACCGTTTAATGGTGGCGCAAGATACCGGCGGCGCGATCAAAGGCGGTATACGCGCCGATTTCTTCTGGGGTTATGGCCCCGAGGCGGGTAATCAGGCTGGAAAAATGAAACAACAGGGTAAAATGTGGGTGCTGATGCCGCATGGCTACACCGCACCGCAACTTGCGCAACAATAATTTGGTCACTTATCCGTCAGTGTCGTATCTTGCACAAACTTGTCCTGATCGAATTGCTCCGGTTTTTTTCCAGGCAAATGCCTGGGAAGTTTTAGTTTGGCCAGCTTCAGAAGTGGCCCGCCATGCAAAACAATCGCATCTTTCAGCGTTGCGCCGTTGCCTTCCTGAATACTGAGATATAACTGTAGATAATCATTCTGTTCGGTATTCTCATAGCCATCCG
>DOOY01000089.1 GCA_003514765.1 Nitrosomonas sp.
GGGGACGCTAAAAAATGAACTGCTGCATCACCGAAAATTCAAGACACGACAACAAGCCGTCGAGGAAATTACCGAATACATCGAGATTTACTATAATCGCCAGCGTAAGCAGAAAGAAACTGGGCTATCTGTCACCCGCAGAATTTAACACAGATATAGAAATCAAGACCAGGCTCCATGCATTGGAGGTGAAAAACATTCGGCTGCTACACGCTGTTGAATATTTAACAAGGTAAATAGATATGTCGAGTGCAGTACTTGTTATTAATGCCGGCTCATCGAGCATCAAGTTTGCTGTTTTTTCTGTAATGGAAAACAATGTTTCGCTGCGCATGATTTATCGCGGCAAGATCACAGGCATTGGATATCAACCTCATTTCACTGTTCATGATAGTACGGGCGAGACAGTGGGGATAGAAAAACAATTCTTAGTCAATACTAACAAGATTCGAAACCATGCAGATGCATTTTCTGTTTTGTTCGGCTGGATTAACGATCACCTGGGTGAATCACAACTTACTGCAGTTGGACACCGTGTGGTTCATGGCGGCGAGAAATATTCAACCCCGGTGTTTGTAACCAAGGAAATATTGCCAATTCTAAAAGAATTTATCCCGCTGGCTCCATTACATCAACCATATCAGGTGGCGGCAATTGAAACTTTGGCTCAACAACAGCCCAAGATACCCCAGGCCGCCTGTTTTGATACTGCCTTTCATCGAAACCAGCCTTTCATCGCGCAACAGTTTGCACTACCCAGGGCGTTCAGCCAGCAAGGAATCCTGAAATATGGCTTTCATGGTTTGTCGTACGAATATATCGCTGACGTACTTCCTGACTATCTAGGTGACGCTGCTAATGGACGTGTGATCGTTGCTCATCTTGGGCACGGTGCAAGCATGTGTGCGATGAAGGCCCGTAGAAGTGTCGCTACTACCATGACCTTCAGTCCTTTGGACGGCTTGCCAATGGGTACGCGGTGTGGTGCGGTTGATCCGGCAGTTGTGCTTTATTTGATGAAAGAAAAGGGTATGGATATCGATGCTGTGAGTGATTTGCTGAATTATAAATCCGGGTTGCTGGGTATTTCTGGAATTAGCGGGGATATGCGCGAACTGTTGGGTAATGACAGCCCGCAAGCGGCAGAAGCTGTCGACTTATTTGTGTATTGTGCAGGCCGTGAACTGGGTTCGCTGGCTGCGGCTTTGGGTGGACTGGACGCACTGGTGTTTACGGCAGGCATCGGCGAGCATTCCGCAGTTATTCGAGAACGGATCTGCCGGGAAGCAGCCTGGCTGGGAATTCGTGTTAATGACGCGGTGAATGCGACAGAAGGTCCTCGAATCAGCGCGGTGGATAGTTCAGTGTCCGCCTGGATGATCCCAACCAATGAGGAGCTCATTATCGCCGAACATACTGTGCGGGTTGTAAGTAACAGCCCTTATTGCGCGTAAAAAATGAAATGTGGTATACACAATCATAACCAATCCTGAAAAGACAAAGCCGCACCCGCAGTAAAAAGTCTGTTTATCGTTAATCTTTTATACGGTATTGAGAAAGCGAATGTCAGAGTGGTTTAAAATCAAAAGGAGCAAGAGTTGATGGAAACGGCAGTCAAATTAACTGACTCGAACACCCCCTTGTCTACTGAAGAGTTGCGTAAAATCAATGCCTACTGGCGTGCGGCGAATTATCTGTCTGTCGGTCAAATCTATCTGATGGATAATCCGTTATTAAAACAACCCTTAACGCTTGAACACATCAAACCGAGATTACTCGGTCATTGGGGCACCACGCCGGGTTTGAATTTTATTTACGCGCACTTCAATCGCGTAATCAAAGCACAGAATTTGAGCGTCATTTACATCACAGGTCCCGGTCACGGTGGCCCGGGTCTGGTGGCCAATACATGGCTGGAAGGAACATATAGTGAGATCTATCCAAATGTGGCGCAAAATGAAGCGGGCATGAAAAAGTTATTCAAACAGTTTTCGTTTCCCGGTGGCATTCCCAGTCATTGTGCGCCGGAAACGCCGGGGTCAATTCATGAAGGCGGTGAACTCGGTTATGCTGTTTCACATGCCTATGGCGCAGTTTTTGATAACCCGGATCTGATCGCCTGCTGTGTTGTAGGTGATGGCGAAGCGGAAACCGGCCCCCTTGCTACTGCATGGCATTCGAATAAGTTTTTAAATCCTATTCATGATGGCGCCGTATTGCCTATCCTGCATTTGAATGGTTATAAAATCGCGAATCCAACGGTATTCGCGCGCATCAGTCATGAAGAATTAGAGAACCTATTTATCGGGTATGGCTATAAACCTTATTTTGTTGAAGGGTCGGATCCAGAGGTGATGCATCAACAGATGGCGGCCACCATGGATATCGTCATATCTGAAATCAAAACTATTCAACGCGAGGCGCGTAGTAACGGTGCCGCTGCCCGCCCGCGCTGGCCGATGATTATCTTGCGCACTCCGAAGGGCTGGACCGGCCCGAAGGAAGTCGATGGCGAGAAAACTGAAGATTACTGGCGCTCGCACCAGGTACCGTTTGCCGAAATGACAACTAAACCTGAGCACATCAAGCTGCTGGAGCAATGGATGAAGCATTATAAGCCGGAAGAACTGTTTGATGATGACGGTGTCTTGGTACAGGAACTGACGGAACTAGCTCCTAAAGGCGTATACCGTATGGGTGCCAATCCGCATGCCAATGGCGGTATTCTGCTCAAAAACCTGAAAATGCCGGACTTCCGGAATTATGCTGTAGACGTGTCCAAGCCCGGTTCAGTGCTGGGCGAATCCACCCGTGTTATGGGTTACTTGTTGCGCGATGTCATGCAGCATAATAAGGACACCCGGAATTTCCGGGTAATGGGGCCGGACGAGACCAAATCAAATCGCCTTGCTGCCTTGTTTGAGGTAACCGGCCGTAGCTGGATGGCAGAGATACTGCCAGAAGACGACCATCTCGCAGCCGATGGCCGAGTGATGGAAATTCTGAGCGAACACACCTGCCAGGGCTGGTTGGAAGGGTATTTGCTCACCGGACGTCACGGTTTTTTCTCCTGTTATGAAGCGTTCATTCACATCATTGATTCAATGTTTAATCAACATGCCAAGTGGCTTAAAGTGAGTAAAGAGATTCCCTGGCGCCAACCCATCGCTTCATTGAATTATTTATTGACCTCTCATGTCTGGCGGCAGGATCACAATGGTTTTTCTCACCAGGATCCCGGCTTCATTGATCATGTTGTCAACAAAAAGGCTGATATCATCCGGGTTTACTTACCACCTGACGCCAATACACTGTTGTACATCACGGACAAATGCCTGCGCAGCCGCGATTTTATTAACGTGATTGTAGCAGGTAAACAACCGCAACCGCAGTGGCTAGACATGGACGCGGCGATCAAACACGCCACAGCGGGCGTTGGTATCTGGGCGTGGGCGAGTAATGACCAAGAAACCGAACCCGATGTGGTGATGGCCTGTGCTGGTGATGTGCCGACATTAGAAACGCTTGCAGCAGTAGGTCTGTTGCATCAGCATGTCCCGGATCTTAAAATACGGGTGATCAATGTGGTGAATCTGATGACGCTGCAACCACAGGAAGAACACCCACATGGCTTATCAGATAAGGACTTTGATAGCTTATTCACTACCGACAAGCCGATTATCTTTGCTTATCACGGCTATCCCTGGTTGATCCATCGGCTGACCTACCGCCGTACAAATCACAAGAATCTGCATGTTCGCGGGTACAAGGAAGAGGGCACAACATCCACGCCATTTGATATGGTAGTTCTCAATGATCTGGATCGTTTTCATCTTGTAGCGGACGTGATCGACCGGGTACCGAAGCTCAGCCGGACAGGCGCATACGTAAAGCAATTCATTCGCGACAAACTCATCGAACACCGAGAATATATAACAACCTACGGCAAGGATATGCCCGAAATAACAAATTGGAAGTGGCCTGGTGCGTAACCTGTGGTTTCAGCTCGGCGCAATTGAAACATGATGCACGCTCACGATAATACAGTCAGTAACAGGAGGAGACCAAAAGCCTCATGAAAATGCCCCTGTCAATGATGCGTTATATGCGTAACTTGCCTGCCGAGCTGTTTCCCCTGGTCGAGACGGTTGCAGATTTAGCCACGGACTTGCGCTGGAGCTGGAGTCATGCCGGCGATGCGGTGTGGAAAGCGATGGATCCGCAGTTGTGGGAACAGAGCGAAAACCCTTTTGTTGTGCTGCAAAACCTGAGCCGCGAAAGACTCGAGGAATTAAACAGGAACGCGCAGTTTAAACAACATCTCGATCGTTTGACTGAGATACGTAATAGCTATTGCGACCGCTGTAGTTGGTTCAGTGAAGTCCATGCTGACGCCAAACTGAAAGGAGTCGCGTATTTTAGTATGGAATTTGGTTTGGGCAAAGCCTTGCCATTGTATGCCGGTGGTCTTGGCGTGTTGGCAGGAGATTATCTCAAGGCCGCCAGTGATCTGGCCTTACCCGTTACCGCTATTGGCCTGTTATATCAGGAAGGTTACTTTCGTCAGGTGCTGGATGCGACTGGGTGGCAACAGGAAATCTATCCGTATAACGATTCAAGCAGTCTGCCCTTACGTCCCGTGTTAGCCCGTAATGGTGCCTGGTTGCAGATACCCGTTGAATTGCCCGGGCGCATCGCGCGTCTCCATGTTTGGGAGGCGCAGGTAGGGCAGGTTAGCTTGTATCTGCTCGATAGTAACGATCTCCTGAATAGTGCACTTGACCGTGGTATTACCAGTAAATTGTACGGTGGCGGGGAGGAAATGCGCCTTGTGCAGGAAATTGTGCTTGGCATAGGTGGTTGGCGATTAATAGAAGCACTGGGATTAGAGATCGATATCTGTCATCTGAATGAAGGGCATGCTGCGTTTGTCACGCTGGAGCGGGCGCGATGCTTCATGGAACAGCAGCAAATAGATTTCTGGGATGCGCTTTGGGCGACCCGGCCGGGTAATGTGTTTACGACGCACACGCCGGTGGCCGCTGGTTTCGATACCTTCTCGCGCGACTTGCTTGCAAAATATGGCCTGGTATACGCTAAGAACCTAGGTGTGGAACCCGAGGAATTAGTGAGATTAGGTCGGAGCAATGGGCGCGATGGCAATGAGCCATTCAATATGGCATATCTTGCGGCAAGAACGTGCGGCAAGATGAATGGTGTGAGCCGTTTGCATGGTGAAGTTAGTCAAGGCATTTTTCAGGATATGTACCCCCGTTGGCCAAAATGCCAGGTGCCGGTAAGTTATGTGACCAACGGCGTACATGTGCCGTCATGGGATTCCCCTTGGGCGGATGAGATTTGGACGCATTCCTGCGGCAAGGACCGCTGGCTCGGTACGGAAGAGAAGCTTGCTACTGCAATTAATGCGTTGAATGACGAAACGCTGTGGGCCTTTCGTGGACAGGAGCGTGCCGATCTGGTACATCAGATCCGCCAACGGCTTCGATTGCAATTGGGCCAACGCGGTATGGCGGCGAACATTATTGAACGCGCTGACCAAGTTCTCGATCCTAACGTATTGACGCTCGGGTTTGCGCGTCGATTCACTGCTTATAAGCGACCCAATTTGCTGCTGTACGATCTCGAGCGTTTTATTCATCTGCTGACTCATCCGGAACAACCGGTACAGATTATTGTCGCCGGCAAGGCGCATCCCGCCGATAACGAAGGCAAACACTTCATTCAGGAATGGACCCAATTTGCCACTCGACCTGAGATCCGCAAACATGTGGTGTTTCTCGAAGACTATGACATCTCTTTGGCACAGGAGATGGTGCAAGGTGTTGATGTCTGGATCAACACCCCGCGTCGGCCGTGGGAAGCGAGTGGCACCAGCGGCATGAAGGTGCTTGCTAACGGGGGTCTGAATCTTTCTGAACTAGATGGCTGGTGGGCCGAAGCTTACACACCGGAAGTCGGATGGGCGTTGGGTGATGGCAGGGAACATTCGGAACCGGAATGGGATGCAGAGGAGGCCGAACAACTTTATTCGATTTTGGAAAATGAAGTTGTTCCAATGTTTTATGATCGCGATACGGGCGGCATTCCTCGCGCCTGGGTTGCCCGTATGCGCGCCAGTATGTCCCTCCTGGCGCCGCAGTTCAGCACCAATCGCATGGTACGCGAATATATCGAACAGTTGTATCTGCCTTCGGCTGCTGCTTTCCAGCACCGGACCGCCACGGCAGGAGAGGCGGCCAAGGCACTTCGCCGGTGGAATGAACGATTAACGCGGCATTGGCATGAGGTGCATTGGGGTAATCTG
>DOOY01000051.1:0-9097 GCA_003514765.1 Nitrosomonas sp.
ATTGTCAAAAATATTACTGATTATGGCGCTTTTGTGGATTTGGGCGGCATTGATGGCTTGTTGCATATTACAGACCTGGCATGGAGGCGCGTTAAGCATCCGTCGGAAGTTGTTAATATAGGTGATGAAGTAACTGCAAAAGTACTTAAATTCGATCAGGAAAAAAACCGCGTTTCACTCGGTATGAAACAATTGACCGAGGATCCATGGGTGGGTCTATCGCGCCGCTATCCTCCGCGTACGCGCCTGTTTGGTAAAGTAACCAACCTGACAGACTATGGCGCATTTATTGAAATTGAACAAGGCATCGAAGGGCTTGTGCATGTTTCTGAAATGGATTGGACGAACAAGAATGTTTATCCGTCCAAAGTTGTGCAGCTGGGTGATGAAGTTGAGGTGATGATACTTGAAATTGATGAAGAGCGCCGCCGTATTTCGCTGGGAATGAAGCAGTGTCAGGTGAATCCATGGGATGAATTTTCCATGAATCATGAAAAAGGCGACAAAGTTAAAGGGCAGATCAAATCTATTACTGATTTCGGTGTTTTCATTGGGTTGCCAGGTAATATTGATGGTTTGGTGCATCTGTCCGATTTGTCGTGGAATCAGCCTGGCGAAGAAGCGGTCTGCAATTATAAAAAAGGTGATGAGGTCGAAGCGGTCATACTTTCCATTGATGTAGAACGTGAACGTATTTCATTAGGCATCAAACAGTTGGAAGATGATCCATTTAACAATTTTGTCGCGGAACATGATAAAAATAGTATTGTTGAAGGAACTGTAAAATCCATTGATGCAAAAGGTGCTGTTATTGCATTAACTGATGAAATTGATGGATACTTGCGCGCATCTGAAATTTCACGCGACCGTGTTGAAGATATTCGTACTCACTTGAAAGAAGGTGAAAAAGTGGAAACCATGGTGATCAATGTTGATCGTAAAAATCGCGCTATCAATCTGTCAATCAAGGCTAAAGACAAATCTGATGAAACCAGCGCAATGCAAAAAATTAAAGCGCCGGCAAATGCAGGAACAACAAGCCTTGGCGCATTACTTAAAGCTAAAATGGATAGTAAAAATACAGAGCAATAAGGAATATTCATGACGAAATCTGAATTGATTTCCCGGCTTGCGGCCCGTTTTCCGCAACTAGTAGCAAAAGATGCTGAGCTTTCCGTTAAAATGATCATAGATGCAATGGCAAAGAGCTTGGCTGAAGGTCAGCGTATAGAAATTCGTGGCTTTGGTAGTTTCGATTTGAATTACCGCCCGCCGAGAATTGGACGGAACCCTAAATCTGGCGAAAAGGTGCAAGTTCCAGCAAAATATGTTCCGCACTTTAAAGCTGGTAAAGAAATGAGAGAGCGTGTTGATTACAAGAATTAATTATTCTTATTCTACGATATAAACAATATACAAGTTAGTTAACGAAAGAAGTGAGCGGTTTGATAAATACAATGTGCATTTATCATCTTTACGTCTGCTTGTTAAAACAGGTTACACGTAGTAACTTATAGTATGGAATGGAAACTTATTTAAAATCTTTTGAGTTTTATCTATCATGCAACTAATAATATGGCTGCTGCGTTTAATTGTATTTATCTTTCTGGTTGGCTTTGCGGCAATAAATTTAGAAAATATAACTTTATATTATTATCAGAATCAATCATTAGAGCTGCCGCTGAGTGTCGTGTTGCTGGGTTTTTTTGCACTCGGTGTCTTGCTGACAATTTTTACAACGCCGCGTAAATCTGGCACAAAAAAATAGCGTGTCAGCTACTCCTGCCCGAATGTCTATGAATTAATTTCATTGTAAGCTGGTTGCTGTGGCGTTCGTGTGCGGGTTGCAATAAGCGATTGTTTGCTTGGCGTCATGCAAAATAAAAACGAGCTTTTGCTGCGCGCAGCAAAAAAGCACCTCATATATAATTTCTCTCCGTAAAATAATTCATTCAACTATCTGATTGATTAAATGACTATCGGTCTTGATGCATATTCTGCCTAGAGTGTAAGCCCAAGAAGTTGGTAGTTTGCAGTGGAAGTTTTTATTACGTTACTACATATGCGCTGATTTAAGATGCTATAACCGAATCATTGCTTCTTAGCGAGGCTGAAGCTGATACTTTATTGTTTGTTAAATAAAGCTTTAGTTGTTGTCTCAGAAATCATCTTAAGGGATAATATTTCCTTTTTATGTTTGGCATTATGATCATGAAAGCTAAAAATGATAGCTGAACAAGCATTTTCGGAAGAATTTAAGATTTAAATAAAAATTTATAAATAAAAGGAATAAGGGAGTGAGTATCAATGGATACATTCAAAGATTTTGAAGAGCCGGTATTTAAGAATTTAACCAGTGCCGTACGGGCATTGGCTATGGATGCCGTGCAAAAGGCCAATTCTGGTCATCCAGGTATGCCGATGGGTATGGCTGAAATCGCTGAGGTATTGTGGATACATCATCTCCGGCATAATCCCAGTAATCCAGAATGGTTTGACCGGGATCGTTTTGTGCTTTCAAATGGTCATGGATCCATGTTGATCTATGCACTGTTGCATCTGACAGGTTACGATTTGCCAATGGAAGAAATAAAAAAATTCCGCCAGTTTCATTCCAAAACACCCGGGCATCCTGAATATGGTTATACACCAGGCGTGGAGACAACAACAGGGCCGTTGGGCCAGGGAATTACCAATGCGGTAGGCATGGCTTTAGCTGAAAAAGTGTTGGCCGCTGAATTTAATCGTCCAGGATTTGATATTGTAAATCATCATACCTATGTTTTTCTGGGCGATGGTTGCCTGATGGAAGGTATTTCACATGAAGCATGTTCTCTCGCAGGCACATTGGGTCTGGGTAAACTGATTTGCTTCTATGATGACAATGGCATTTCAATTGATGGCCATGTTGAAGGTTGGTTTACCGATGACACACCTAAGCGGTTTGAATCATATGGTTGGCATGTGATCCCCAATGTCAACGGTCATGACCCGGTTGCTATCGAAGCGGCTATCGAAGATGCAAAGCGCGTAAATAACAAGCCGACCATGATATGTTGTAAAACGGTCATTGGCTTGGGTTCTCCGAATATGGCTAACACACATGCTGTGCATGGGGCTGCATTGGGCGATGCTGAAATTGCAGCGGCACGTCCTCATATCGGCTGGCATCATCCTCCTTTTGAAATTCCGGATGAAATTTACAGTGCCTGGAATGCGAAGGAAAAGGGAAAGCTGCTTGAAGACGAGTGGAATCAGAAATTTGCAGAATATTCGAGCAAGTATGCATCTGAGGCTGTTGAATTTAAACGTCGTATGGCGGGTGAGTTGCCTGCTAACTGGGCGACCCATGCTGAGGCGATTGTTAATGAGGTAAATGGTAAAGGAGAAAATGTCGCAAGTCGTAAAGCTTCACAAAATGCGATTGAGGGCTTGGCGCCTATATTACCTGAGTTGGTCGGAGGATCGGCTGATCTGGCGGGTTCTAATCTGACATTGTGGTCAGGGTCTAAGGCCGTGAGCCATGAAACAGGTGGTAATTATGTTTACTATGGTGTACGTGAATTTGGTATGAGTGCCATGATGAACGGCATATCATTGCATGGTGGTTTGATTCCGTATGGCGCTACCTTTCTGATGTTTTCCGAGTATGCACGCAATGCATTACGCATGGCTGCATTAATGAAGATACGTAATTTATTTGTTTTTACACATGATTCCATTGGCTTGGGTGAAGATGGACCTACACATCAACCCGTTGAACAAACCGCGACTTTACGATTGATCCCCAATATGGATGTATGGCGACCCTGCGATACTGTTGAATCTACCGTTGCGTGGGCACGATCAATTGAACGAACAGCCGGGCCATCCATATTAATTTTCAGTCGTCAAAACCTGCCGTTCCAAAAGCGTGATGCAGCTACAATTAAGTTGATTGATAAGGGCGGTTATATTTTGTCCGAGGCGGATAACGGACAACCCCAGGTGATTCTAATTGCGACAGGATCAGAAGTTGATTTGGCAATGCAAGCCCAGGGTACATTGGCTAAGGAAGGTATTCAAGCAAGGGTCGTTTCAATGCCCTGTACAAACTTGTTTGATCGCCAGGATCGCTCATACAAGGAAAGTGTCTTGCCGCGCGGTGTGGTGCGTGTTGCAATCGAAGCCGGCGTTACCGATTATTGGCGTAAATATGTGGGCCTGGAAGGTGCAGTTGTGGGTATTGATACCTTTGGCGAGTCGGCGCCTGCCAACATTTTATTTGAGCACTTTGGGTTTACCGTTGCAAATGTGGTTAAAACTGTCAAGGAAGTACTTTAATAATATTTGAGCAGCAAGACAAAAGAGACTTGTGTACTAAAAGATTTTTATTTAAGGAGTTTTTATATGACAATTAAGGTGGGTATTAATGGGTTTGGCCGTATTGGACGCATGGTTTTTCGCTCTGCGGTTCAAAATTTCTCGGATATTGAAATCGTTGCTATTAACGATTTACTGGAGCCGGACTATCTTGCATATATGTTGAAACATGACTCGGTGCATGGCCGCTTCCAAGGGGATATCTCGATAGATGGTAACACGCTTGTTGTAAATGGCAAAAAAATTCGCCTGACAGCCATTAAAGATCCTGCCGAGCTGAAATGGAATGAAGTTGGCGCAGAGGTGGTAGTAGAATCAACCGGCCTGTTTTTGACCAAAGAAACATGTGAGAAACATCTGGCAGCAGGCGCCAAGAAAGTCATAATGTCAGCACCGTCCAAAGATGATACACCAATGTTTGTTTATGGGGTAAATGATAAAAGCTACAAAGGTGAGGCAATAATTTCAAATGCATCATGTACAACTAACTGTCTGGCACCGGTTGCAAAAGTATTGAATGACAAATTTGGTATCAAACGTGGTCTGATGACTACAGTGCATGCGGCAACGGCGACACAAAAAACTGTTGATGGCCCCTCTAATAAAGACTGGCGCGGTGGTCGAGGCATTTTGGAAAATATTATTCCATCTTCAACAGGTGCGGCCAAAGCGGTCGGTGTGGTTATTCCTGAATTGAACAAAAAATTAACCGGCATGGCATTTCGTGTGCCTACATCTGATGTATCAGTAGTTGACCTGACTGTTGAACTGAATAAAGATGTCGCTTATGAAGATATTTGTAAGGCGATGAAGGAAGCTTCAGAAGGTGATATGAAGGGCGTTCTTGGATATACCGACCAGAAAGTGGTTTCTACCGATTTCCGCGGCGAGAGCTGTACTTCTATTTTTGATGCGGAAGCCGGTATGGCGCTTGATGGTAGTTTTGTCAAAGTGGTGGCGTGGTACGATAACGAATGGGGTTACTCTACCAAAGTGCTGGAAATGGTTCGTACCGTTGCTGGAAATTAATTTGTGGTATGCTGTTTACGCACAGTTAATGAAGGGTGGTTGAATGGTGCAGGGGTTAAGGGTCAAGGTTGATCCCAATGCCTGATACCATTGACATTTCAGCTATAGTCTATTTAATTAATCAACAAACAATAAAGGGTAGCACAGGCTATCCTTTATTTATTCTAAGACAATTTTGGAGTGCACCGTGTCTGTTATCAAACTTGTAGACCTGGATCTCAAAGGTAAGCGTGTTTTTATTCGTTCTGATCTGAATGTGCCCGTAAAAGAGGGCAAAGTAACGTCAGATGCGCGCATTACAGCCTCAATGGCTACTATCAATCATTGCCTGAAAGCGGGCGCGAAGGTGATGGTGACATCGCACTTAGGCCGGCCAGAGGAAGGAGAGTGGTCAGAAGAAAATTCATTGAAACCTGTTGCGGATAATATTGCAGCGCGCTTAAATAAGCCGATTCGTTTAATTAAGGATTGGGTTGATGGTGGTTTTGATGTGGCAGAGGGTGAATTAGTTGTGTTGGAGAATTGTCGCATTAACAAAGGTGAAAAGAAAAATGTAGAAGAAACAGCCCGGAAGTATGCAAGTTTATGTGATATTTTTGTTATGGATGCTTTTGGTACTGCGCATCGCGCGCAAGCGTCAACCCATGGTATAGCGCAATTCGCGCCTGTTGCGTGTGCGGGTATTTTGCTGACAGAAGAACTCGAAGCGTTAACTAAGGCATTACACGAGCCTGCCAGACCTATGGTGGCGATTGTGGGTGGTTCAAAAGTATCGACAAAGCTGACTGTGCTTGAGTCACTTTCAGAAAAAGTCGATCAACTGGTCGTAGGCGGGGGTATTGCGAATACTTTCCTCAAGGCGACTGGAAAAAATATCGGTAAATCATTGTGTGAAGATGATCTGGTTCCGACTGCTCAATCACTTATGGAAAAAATGAACAAACGGAATGCATCAATACCGGTTGCAGTTGACGTGGTAGTTGGGAAAAAATTTGATGCTAATGAGCCCGCCATCTTGAAAGACGCGGATACGGTTGCTGATGATGATATGATTTTCGATATTGGTCCAAAAAGCACACAAGAGCTGGTGGATATTATTATGAAAGCGGGTACAGTGGTTTGGAACGGACCTGTAGGTGTTTTTGAATTTGATCAATTTGGTGCAGGTACCGAAAAAATTGCATGTGCCATTGCTGAGACTAGCGCTTTTACATTAGCAGGTGGCGGCGATACCATCGCAGCTATTCAAAAATATGATATTTACGACAAAGTATCGTATATATCAACTGCGGGTGGTGCGTTCCTTGAGTTTTTAGAAGGTAAAAAACTGCCAGCGGTTGAGATGCTTGAAGCACGCGCAAAATAATTTTCCTAAATAAATAGAAATGATCCGGCGAACAAAAATTGTTGCAACTCTAGGACCGGCAAGCTGCACAAATCCGAAAGTACTTGAAAGAATGTTACGTGCAGGCGTAGATGTGGTACGGATTAATTTCTCGCATGGAACATGTGAACAGCATATGAAGTATGCTGAGATGACGCGTTCAATCGCCCAGTCGCTCGGACGAACAGTAGGTGTGCTGGCTGATCTGCAAGGTCCGAAAATACGTATTGGTAAATTCGAACAAGGCAGAATCAAGCTGAATGTAGGGGATAAATTTATACTGGATGCTGCCTGTGAATTGGGTAATCAGGAAAGAGTTGGTCTTGATTACAAGGAATTGCCCAATGATGTAGAAACTGGGGCGACACTCATGCTGGATGATGGGCGCATTGTATTGGGTGTGTCCATGGTGAGCGGTGATCAGATCTTGTGTGTCGTTGAACAAGGCGGCATGCTGTCGAATAATAAAGGTATCAACCGCAAGGGTGGTGGATTAGGCGCGCCGGCCTTGACCAGTAAGGATATAGAAGACATTAAAATAGCTGCTGAAATGAGTGCAGACTACTTGGCGGTTTCTTTTGTACGCTCTGGCGATGACATTAGGCAAGCACGTGAAATGATGCTTGCCGCAGGAGGCAAAAGTCTCATCATGGCAAAAATAGAGCGCTCAGAAGCGATTCTTGCCTTGGATGATATTATAGAAGCCTCAGATGCGATTATGGTGGCTAGAGGTGATTTGGCGATTGAAGTAGGCGATGCTGCTGTACCTGCATTACAGAAAAAAATGATACGGACTGCGCGTATCAATAATAAGTTGGTTGTGACGGCGACTCAGATGATGGAATCCATGATAACCAGCCCGATTCCGACGCGTGCAGAAGTTTCGGACGTGGCAAATGCGGTGCTAGATGGCACCGATGCTGTTATGTTGTCGGCTGAATCAGCTGCTGGAGAATATCCTGTTGAATCTGTTGCGGCAATGGCAAGGGTTTGTTTAGAGGCTGAAAAAGAGTATTTAGTCAGTGTGGACAGGCGACAGCCCTCTAATCACCCCGCTTCTATTGAGGAAGCTATCGCCAGGGCAACCATGTTTACCGCGACCAGTTTGCAGATTCGTGCAATTGCCGCCTTGACGCAAAGCGGAGAAACTGCCTTGCTCATGTCCCGCCGAAGTTCGAAGGTGCCGATTGTGGCACTGAGTCCGCACGAAAGTACACGCCGGAAAGTGACTCTTTTCAGAGGCGTGTATCCTGTTGAGTTTGGTGAAGGACTCAGTGATACTGAAATGATCCTAGAGCTTGCGGAGGATGAATTGCTTGAAAGAGGAATTGTACGCAGTGGGGACATCATGGTGATGACAATTGGCGAACCTATCGGGAAAACGGGTGGTACAAATACCATGAAAATTATTAGAGTGGGTGAGTGTAAAGCAAATGAAGACGGTAATGTCGTAGAAAGTGCGTGATTGCAAATCAATTTGGTGCAGTTGGTTTTTGCCGGTCCCAGTAATGCTAAAAATAATTAACATATTGAAAACATAAACATATTTTATTAATATTTTAAGGAGACGTATATGGCACTTGTATCATTAAGACAACTTTTAGATCACGCTGCAGAGAACGATTATGGACTGCCAGCATTCAATGTAAACAATCTGGAACAGATTCACGCCATTATGCAGGCAGCTGATGAATGCGATAGTCCGGTGATTATGCAGGGTTCTGCAGGTGCACGAAAATATGCAGGTGAACCTTTCCTGCGTCATCTGATTGCAGCTGCAGTTGAAGCGTACCCACATATTCCGATTGTAATGCATCAAGATCACGGTGCATCACCTTCTGTTTGCGTGAATGCTATCCGCAGCGGATTCTCAAGCGTCATGATGGACGGCTCTTTGGAAGCCGATGCAAAAACCCCTTCATCTTATGAATATAATGTCAATGTAACTGCAGAAGTTGTGGGTATTGCGCATTCGGTTGGTGTTTCGGTTGAAGGCGAATTAGGTTGTCTGGGTTCGCTGGAATCCGGCATGGGTGAGGCAGAAGATGGGCATGGTGCTGAAGGCAAGCTCTCTCATGATCAATTGTTAACAGACCCTGAAGAAGCGGCTGATTTTGTCAAGAAAACAGGCGTGGATGCGTTGGCCATTGCAATCGGTACATCCCATGGTGCTTATAAATTCACCCGTAAGCCAACAGGTGATATTTTGGCAATTAAACGAATCAAGGAAATTCACCAGCGTATACCGAATACGCATTTAGTCATGCATGGTTCCAGCTCAGTACCACAGGAGTGGCTGGAAATTATCCGTCAATATGGCGG
>DOOY01000051.1:9269-17979 GCA_003514765.1 Nitrosomonas sp.
AAAAATGGCGTACGTAAAGTTAATATTGACACAGATATACGTTTGGCTATGACGGGTGCAATCCGCCGACATATGAGTCAGGATAAAAGTAACTTTGATCCACGCAAATTTCTTAAAGAAGCAACCGCGGCAGCAAAAGATATCTGTAGAGCACGTTTTGAATCTTTCGGCTGTGCCGGTCAGGCCAGTAAGATTAAAGCTATTCAGTTGGACGACATGGCAGTGCGGTATGCAAAAGGTGAGTTAGATCCGGTCGTTAAATAGTTAACAATAAACAGAAAAGGACACAATTTTGTACAAGAATTGAAAGTTTTTCTAGCTAACCATACTTTTTGAATACCACAAAAAATAAAAGGAGAATCAGACAAAGTTAATTGTTTGGTTCTCCATATGCGTTTCGTCTGTTCAATTGTTGTGTCAGTAAGGCATAACCGCGCATGGCTTTGTTCGTGTTTTCCAGAATCAATGGAAAGGGGCAATTTTTCTGAAGTGCTGCATAAAACAGGCGTAATTGCGATGTGTCACCCGACTTGAGTTCAAGTTCGATTTCACAAATGGGCTGCGTTAATTGATTGGCAGTGATGCTTCCTTCATCAATACAAAACTCAAGTTTAAATTCTTTTGCAGGTTCCAGCAAATAGGTGGTGCGGTGAAAGTCAGTTACAAATATAGGCCGTAATGACGCACGCAGCGCTTTATCAACAAAGAATTTTTTTAAATCCTGATCCGTTATTTGTGAAAAATCTGGATTTTCATGGATAACTGAATGTTCCCATTCGTTATGTTGGTGCAGGCCAGCATGAATTGTGCCACTGTTTTTGATAGTTTGTATCCATTGGTTCCCGGATTTGCGTATGCGTAGCCCAATACGGTGCTGTCGGAGTATAAAATCAGGAGAGTCATAATAGACACTATGGAGTTTTTGCTTGACCGGCGTTTTGATCTCGTAATCTTTCAGAAGCTGCAGTTGTTTAATATAACCAGCGTATTGAGATGAAAAGCGTAATTTAAGTTCGACTTCAGTAGGCACGCAATCTGAAAAATGCTTTAGTTTTTAGGCGAAACATAACCTTCAGGTTGTTCTGCTCCTTCGCCAAAGAAATGTGCTTCCATTTGTTCGGCAAGGTATTGACGGGCTTTACTATCGGATAGATTGAGGCGATTTTCATTGATTAACATGGTTTGATGATTAATCCATTCACGCCAGGCTTCTTTTGAAATGTTTTCAAATATACGTTTACCCAATTCACCAGGATAGGGTGTAAAATCAAGTCCTTCAGCCTCACGCCCAAGTTTGATGCATTTCACTGTTCTCGTCATCCGGAAACCTCAATAAATCATAAAGTATGCAATTATGGCGACTCATTGAGTGAGAGTAAACATGAATATGTTCGAATCTGGAATTCAATCATGCTTTTAACGTCTTCATAAATACTTTTGATCGGCGTTTGTAATTGTATAAATCTTGTTTGAGCTTGGGCAGTTCGCCCAGTGAGACCTCGATAAAGCCATGTTCGATAAACCAATGTGTCGCATGGGTGGTCAGTACAAATAGTTTATCATTCCCTTGTGAAAGCGTGATTTCTTCAATAGTTTTCAGTAATTGATTGCCATGACCCAGGTTGCGGTAAGATGGGTGAATAGCCAGACATGCCAGTTCACAAATATTTTCTTGTGGAAAAGGATAAAGTGCAGCGCAGCCAATAATCATGCCGTCATGTTCAAAAACGGTAAAACGATCAATTTCAATTTCCAGTAACTCGCGGTTTCTTCTGACGAGTATGCCATCGGCTTCAAGGGGTTCAATCAGCTGCAAGATGGTGCTCACATCTTCAATTCTGGCTTTTCTCAGTGATTCTAAGGCTTCTCGTGAAATCATGCAGCCGATACCATAGTGGGTAAATAATTCTTTTAATATGGCACCATCTGTCTGGCGGTTAATAAGGTGCGTGCGTGCAACATTGCCTTCGCAGGCTTTTATGGCGCAAGTAAGTGATTTCTGAATTTCGTCTGGCAAAGCGTATGCATTGTTTTTCCTGCTTTGCAAGAACAGTTTGCTTTGTGCGACAGTTAATTCGCGGGGGAGGAGTTTCTCATTATTCAGTGCAGAATGATTATCTTTGAGTGAATCCAGAAGAAAAATAAGCTTTTCAGCGTTCAACGCTATCGCGACCTCGGTTGCTGTATTTTCCAGAGTCAGATTAAAAATTTCACCTGTAGGCGAATAGCCCAGTGGTGAAATCAAGACAACATTGCCTTGTTCCAGGCAAGCTTTGATGGCAGGTACGTTTACTTTGCGTACTTTGCCGGTATGCATGAAATCTACACCTTCAATAATACCAAATGGACAGGCAGTGACGAAGTTGCCACTGGCGACACGAATTGCCGCGTTCGCCATAGGGGAGTTGGGTAATCCCATGGATAGTTGCGCCTCAATTTCAAAATGAATGCGCCCAATAGCTTCTTTAGCGCATTGCAATGACGCTGTATCTGTTATATCGATGCCCATTGCAGACTTGTATTCTAAGTGGCATTCGCGCAATCGTTGATGTATTTGTGGGCGCGCGCCATAGACCAATACCAGTCGAACCCCCAAACTGGCTAATAAGTTGATATCATGGATAAAGCTGATAAAGTTTTCATCAGTGACCATATCCCCGCTAAAACCAATCACGAAGACTTTCCCTCTGAATGTGTTTACATAGGGAGCGACAGAGCGAAACCAGGCAACAAAATCCGCAGTAGAATTCATCGGCGACTATGAAATTTATGGCTATCGAGTGTGCAGCTAAAAATTGTATTGTTCATCTTATTCCAATGCTTGGTACGTAGGTCATGAATGGATTTAAAAATCGCCCCAGTACATTTGCAAAGCGGCGATTGTAGCCAGTGCGGCTGTTTCCGTTCTCAAAATTCGTTTGCCAACACGAAGGGGAGTAAAATTTGCTTGCTGTAAAATGTTTTCTTCTTCTGAAGTCAAGCCGCCTTCCGGGCCAACGGCTAATGTCAAATGCGTGTTCAGTGATGGTCTGGGCAAATTTTTTAAACTTTCTTTACCAGTCGTTGAAAGCATAAAGTTTAGGTGATGATCCGCCTTAGTCTTGCTATTTTTGTTGCTGACCCAATCGGTTAACGCAACCAGAGGAAAGATGGCCGGTATAAAGTTTCTACCGCACTGTTCACAAGCTGAAATAATAACGCGTTGCCAGTGCTGTAGTCGCTTCATTGTACGTTCTTCGGAAAGACGGACAATACTCCGGGTTGTCGTAACAGGCTGGATGCTAGTGACACCCAATTCAACAGATTTTTGTATAATCAGATCCATTTTCTCATTAACGCATATCGCTTGTACCAGTTCAATGGCAAGTGGTGATTCACGTTCAATAGCATTGAATTGATCAATGATAACTTGAGTAGCGGTTTTACGGATACGCGCAATGCGGGCAGAAAATTCTCCGCCTTTTCCGTTAAATAAAATAATCGAATCACCGGCTTTGATTCGCAGTACGCGAGCTGCATGATGCCCGGTGGTCATTTCTAATTCAACGGTTTTTCCGGCGTAAATTTCGCCAGCATGAAAGAAACGAGGTGGCATAACCAAGGTTTGATGGGTAAGTAATAAAATCAATGTGTCTACTCATGCTAATATACCATGACAAGTCATGATATTTACTGTTCAGATAATTGACTTTGAGGTACGGTTGTTAACGGATCGGTTGGTTAATGGTTTCGCACTAATGAAATAATGATATTTTGAATTGAAGCAGTACTAAGTAAGGAGATATGTAGATATGGCAAGTTTGGAGACGCCTGTTTGTGATTTTGGTTGGAAAGCAGTTGATTTTGATCTGTTGGGTGTTGATGGAAAGCGACATAATTTGGTTTCGGCTAAAGGGGAAAACGGGCTGTTGGTGATGTTTATTTGTAACCATTGCCCTTACGTTAGAGCAATACAGGACAGGCTCATTCGTGATGTCAATGAACTGAAGCAGCATGGCGTTAATGCGATTGCAGTTATGTCAAATGACCCGGATGAATACCCTGAAGATTCGTTTGAAAATATGGCGTTGGTTGCCAGGAAACTCAATTATCCTTTTCCTTATGTATGGGATGAAACACAGAAAGTAGCCAAAGCTTATGGAGCTGTGTGCACGCCTGATTTTTTTGGTCTTAATAATAAACTTGAGCTGCAATATCGCGGGCGTCTGGATGCTTCACGTAAAGAAGCGGCGGCGCCTGATGTGCGTCGTGACTTGTTTGAAGGTATGCTGCAGGTTGCCAAGACCGGCCAAGGCCCCAAGGATCAGATACCGAGTATCGGTTGTTCTATCAAGTGGCGTTCCGAATAACAGTGTTAAATGACATTATTGCAGTTGTCAGAGAGGTCGCTCAACAAGAAGTCATGCCGCGTTATATGCAAGTCGCTCGCCAAATAAAAGCGGATGGCAGTAGTTTTACTGAAGCAGATATTGCAGCACAGGAAGTATTGCTGCGAGCGCTTCAAACAATTCGTCCAGGTGCTGTGATGGGCGAAGAGATGTCGCAGGAAGCGCAGGAAGCGCAGTGGCTCAAAGGAATGACTGGAGGGGCGGAAGGCTTGTGGAGTGTGGATCCCATTGATGGTACGTCTAATTTTCTTAATGGATTGCCGTATTTTGCTATTTCAGTAGCCTGGATGGTGCAGGGCAAAAGTGAACTGGGTGTTATTTATAATCCGGTTACAGATGAGATGTTTTGCGCAGAAAAAGGGTGCGGCGCATTTTTGAATAATAAACCGCTTCCAATCAAACGAAATGCTTCTATTCTATCCAGTGCGATAGCAAATGTTGATTTAAAAAGATTGCATAAAAAGTTGGCAACAGAAGTTGCGGCCAACCCTCCTTATGCATCACAGCGAAATTACGGTGCTTGCGCATTAGAGTGGTGCTACACCGCCGCCGGTTTTTTTGATTTGTATCTGCATGGTGGACAGAAACCATGGGATTATGCAGCAGGTAGCTTGATATTGGAGGAAGCAGGCGGTCATATGTCTGGTTTTGAGGATGATGATTATTGGGCAGGTTCTCCGTGGCGGCGCTCAGTTATTGCTGCACTGGATGCGGATTTGTTTGAACAGTGGCGCGATTGGGTCCGGGTGCATCAATGAATCTTGTAAGGTAAAAATGACCAATCGCCCCACCATGTATGGCAGGTAGGTAGAATACAATTGAAAATTATCATTCTTGGCGCGGGTCAGGTAGGTTCATCCGTAGCAGAAAGTCTGGTGAGTGAGGCCAATGATATTACCATGGTTGATGTTGATTCCGAGCGTTTGTCTTTATTGCAGGATCGCTTGGATTTGCGCGCAGTGGTGGGTAATGCTTCACATCCTTCCGTTTTGGTTAGCGCAGGTGCGGAAGATGCGGATATGATTCTGGCGGTTACGGAACACGATGAAACAAATCTTGTATCTTGCAAACTTGCTGCATCATTGTTCAATACGCCCACCAAAATTGCGCGTATTCGGTCTTCTGAGTATCTCGCTCATCCTGAAATATTTTCGACAGAAAATTTTTGTGTTGATTTTGCTATTTGCCCCGAGCAAATTCTGACTGAATATATCGAAAATTTAATCGAATTTCCCGAAGCATTACAGGTGCTCGATTTTGCTGAAGGGAAAGTCAGTTTGGTTGCCGTGAGGGCTCTATATGGCGGCCTGCTTGTAGGACAACAGCTGCAGGAATTACGTAAACATGTTCCTAATGTGGATACGCGTGTTGCTGCAATCTTCCGTAAGAATCGCCCGATTATTCCGGAAGGCGACACCATTATAGAAGCAGAAGATGAAGTTTTTTTTATTGCGGCGGCTGAAAATATTCGTGCGGTCATGCGTGAGTTACGCAATATGGACAAGCCTGTAAAACGTGTAATGATTGCGGGTGGCGGCAAGATCGGCAGGCGTCTTGGTGAGACATTGGAGAAGGATTATCAGGTCAGAATCATTGAGTACAATTATAAGGCCAGTGAGCGTCTTGCTGCGCAATTACACCATGCTTTGGTGTTACATGGTGATGCTACAGATGAAAAATTGCTTGAAAGCGAGAATATTGCCGAGATGGATATGTTTTGTGCGCTAACCAATGATGATGAAAACAATATTATGGCGGCGTTACTTGCCAAGCGCATGGGTGCGCGCAAGGTTATTGCGTTGATCAACCGGCGCGCCTATGTCGATCTGGTACAAAGTGGCGGCATTGATATCGCAATTTCGCCGGCTCAAGTAACGATTGGTTCATTATTAGCCTATGTACGTCAGGGTGATGTAGTGGCCGTTCATAGTCTGCGGCGGGGGGCGGCAGAAGCGCTTGAACTGGTGGCGCACGGAGATGCCTATTCCTCAAATGTGGTTGGCAGAAAAATAGAAGACATTGAACTGCCGAAAGGTGCAACAATCGGTGCAATTGTGCGCGGTTTGCCAGGGCTGAACGGTGTTTATGATGAAACTTTAGATAAACAAAAAAATGTACCCGCTGAGATCAAGGTAATCATCGCCCATCATGATACTGTGATTGAATCAGAAGATCACGTGATTTTATTCGTTGTAAACAGAAAAATGATTCGTGAAGTAGAAAAATTGTTCCAGGTAAAGGTCGGTTTTTTATAGTTGCTTGATGATTCTATGAATCGACTTCTTGTGGTTGTTAATGTGCTGGGGAAAATGGTTGTGGTATTTGGGCTGACAATGCTGATTCCGCTGTGCCTGGCATTTTGGCTTGACGATGAAGCAGGTTGGGTGTTTCAAGAATCTATTCTGGTTACATTAAGTTGCGGTCTAATCATGTGGTTGCTGACGCGGCGTTACAAACGTGAACTGCAAACGCGGGATGGATTTCTGTTGGTTGTACTGATATGGTCAGTTTTGCCTGCTTTTGCCATGCTGCCGTTCTTATTTTATTTGCCGGACTTGAGTCTGAGTATGGCTTATTTTGAAGCAGTTTCTGGATTAACGGCGACCGGAGGAACGGTGTTGACCGGGTTGGATAACCTCCCCCTTTCAATCAATTTGTGGCGCGGTGAAATTGTGTGGTTGGGGGGTATGGGACTCATCGTACTTGCGGTTGCCATTCTGCCGTTACTAGGTGTAGGTGGGCGACAAATCTTTAAGGCTGAGACCCCGGGGCCTATGAAAGAGAGTAAATTGACTCCTCGTATAGCTGAAACTGCCAAAGGATTGTGGCTAATATATGCGAGTTTGACAATGGTCTGTATGATCGCCTATCGTTGGGCCGGTATGGATTGGTTTGACGCGGTCATGCATGCTTTTACTACTCTTGGGTTAGGGGGGTTTTCCTCGCATGACGCAAGCTTTGGTTATTGGGATTCACCATTAATTGAGCTTGTTGCCATAATTTTTATGTTGATAGCTGGAATAAATTTTGCAACGCATTTTCTTGCGTGGCGCGCGAAAAGTTTTGTTTCTTACCGTTTTGACCCCGAAGTAGGGTGGTTTTTGTTTATTGTATTCGCAAGTTGTCTGGGATTTGCCTGCTATTTATGGTTTTTTAACATATATACCGATCCATTAACCGCTTTACGTTATGCCAGCTTTAATATTATTTCAGTGGCGACCACTACCGGTTATAGCAGCACAGATTACAGTCTATGGCCTATCTTTATTCCTTTCTGGATGTTGTTCTTGTCTGCTTTCTGTACGTCGTCCGGTTCTACAGGTGGCGGGATCAAAATGATGCGGGCAAGGATTTTATACCAGCAAGTGTATCGTGAGTTAATTACCATGATGCATCCTAATGCGGTAACGCCTGCAAAATTGGGTAAAACCGTTATATCCAGCCGCGTTGTTTTTGCTGTTTTAGTATTTATATTCGTATACATCGTCAGTATTGTAATAATGACCTTGGTTTTAACGTTGAGCGGATTGGATGAAATGACGGCTTTTTCAGCAGCTGTAGCTTGTATCAATAATCTAGGCCCTGGTTTGGGTGGAATAGGTCCGGCTACTACTTATGCGTCATTGACAGAATTTCAGACATGGGTTTGCAGCTTTGCCATGCTGTTGGGTAGGTTAGAATTTTTTACATTGCTGGTAGTATTCACCCCCGCTTTCTGGAGAAAATAGTGTTTATCAGAAAGCGTAAGAATATGAAATTTAATACATTCATGAATAAAAACAGAAGGAGTTTTTAGGTGGATGATCTTGACGCACTAAGCGGCATTAAGGTGTTAATAGCTGATGATAGCAATACCATTCGAAGAAGTGCGGAAATTTTTTTAAATGATACTGGATGTAAAGTTATTTTGGCAGCAGACGGTTTTGATGCGATGGCTAAAATTGTTGATAATCATCCGGATATAATATTTATTGATGTTGTAATGCCGCGACTTGATGGCTATCAGGCGTGTCAATTGATTAAAAAGAATTCGTGCTTTCAATCAACACCAGTCATCATGTTATCCAGTAAAAATGGAATATTTGATAAAGCGAGAGGCCATATGGCTGGTTCAAATGAATATCTGACCAAACCTTTTACGAGGGAAAAGTTGATTGAAGTTATTCAAAGGTATGCGTTGTAAATCAACAACAATTGATAAATACTCAAAGTAAAGTACGTATTATTTTCAGGGTTAATACGTTGGTATAAATAACGCTAATTTACTAAAAATTGTATGCAAATCTTTGTGAAAAATAACCATGTGATTATTAATGATAATT
>DOOY01000152.1 GCA_003514765.1 Nitrosomonas sp.
ATTACTTTTACCAGTCCATCTTCCATTGTCACTTGAATGCCCAGACCGCCAAATTCGCCATGTGTGCCGATTTGTAATTCTTTGAATTCATCCTTGTCGAGATAGGATGAATGCGGATCAAGGCCAACCAGCATTCCGTTGATGGCTTCAGTAATCAATCGCTTGTCTTCGACTGATTCGACATAGTCACTTTTTATGCGCCCAAATACCTGCGCAAACGTGCGTAATTCTTCGATAGGTAGCGGATGAACGACTTCTGCTGAATCTTTTTTGGCGATAGCGGAAAAATTCAAGCTGAGCATCACGCCTGTGATTGCGCCAACAAAAACTAAACCTGCTTTTTTAATTATGTTACTCATGATGCTGTGTCTCCGCACTTAACGAATTTTGAGAGATTAAAATTACAATTTATTAACAACAGAACTATAAATTTATAACATTCGTGCTGTCGATGATACATTAAAAACACATAGAAAGTATCCACTTATCTTTCATAAACAAAACATATTCTCGTATGTTTTATCGGTTCTCTATGATTCATTCTATTTTTATCCAGGTCAATGGATCAAATGCTTTTCCTTTATGACGCAGTTCAAAGTACAAGCCGAAATCGGGATTGCCACCACTATTTCCGACCGTAGCGACGGTATCACCACTGCGCACGATGTCCCCCACTTGTTTCAACAGCGCTTCATTATTACCATATAAACTCATATAATCATGCGAATGGTCAATAATCAGCAAGTTTCCAAAGCCGCGTAACCAGTCAGCAAAGACCACACGTCCCTTTGCAATGGCTTTGACGTCACTGCCGCCGGGCGAACTGATAAAGAGGCCTTTCCATTTTATGTGCCTACCTGAACGTTGACCACCAAAACGGTTCACAAGTTTCCCGCGCACAGGAAGATTAAGCTTACCCTTAAGTGTATTAAAAGCGACATTCTGATTTGTAGCGTCTGGAATCCGGGTATTGTAAAGCGCGTCTTTGTTATCTTTTTGTTTTAGTAATTTATTGATTTCTTCAACTAACTTTGCAATACGATTTTCATCTTGCTGAAGCTTGCTGATTTCATTCTGTTGTTGAGCGATTTCTGTGGATACTTGTGCAAGTATTGTTTTGTGTTTTAATTTTTCTTGCGCCAGTTTTTCATTTTGATGCATATATTCAGTTTGTAGAGTAATCATTTTTTCTTTTTTCTTTCGTACAGACTGGGTGAGCGTTTGGAGCTGATTCAGATTGTAACGAAGACTGTTGATATTCTCAGTGCGTGATTTGGATAATTGCCGGTAGTAATACATATCACGCGTAGTCTGATTGGGGTTTTGTTGATTGAGCAGTGCGCGTAAATAGTTTTGCTCGTTTCCCAAATACTGCTGAAAAAGCAGTGCATTCAATTGATCACGTTCTTTTTCAAGACTGTCCTTGAGTCCATGATATTTAAAGTTAAGTACTTTAAGTTCATCGTCAAGCCGCTGTTTATTTTTTTTTAACTCAAGGAGTTTCCGGTTGATGTTACTGATGGATCGTTCTGTATCCTGGAGCGCGTCTGCGGCATTTTGCTTTGTTTTTTCATGTGTCGTTAAATCTATCTGCAATGCATTGATGCGATTGCGTAATGTTTCCAGTTTTTTGGGGTTGTCTGCTATTGCCCCCGATGAGCAGAGCAGCATCGTGACCGACATTAGAACCAACTTTTGAAGCTGATTACGCATTCTGTTTTTGGGCTGGATTGATTTCAAGTATTGATATATGAATACTCAATGGCCTTGTTATTAACGGTCTATTGTTACTGCCCGAATGTGCGGCGGGTACTTGCCGGTTATCCGGTAGACTTGCCCTGATTCGCAACTTTTTGCATCGCTTCTTGTATCAAGGATTGCTCCCCGAGGTAATAGTTGCGAATAGGGCTTAAATGATCATCAAGTTCATATATTAATGGAATACCCGTGGGGATATTGCAACTTAATATATCCTGATCCGAAATGTTGTCAAGATATTTTATGAGTGCGCGCAAGGAGTTTCCATGCGCTGTGATAATAACGTTTTTTCCTGATTGGACTTGCGGTGCTATTATTTTTTTCCAGTAGGGAAGGAATCTGGCAACGGTATCTTTTAAGCACTCTGTACGCGGTAATTCTGAATGGGAAAGTTGTTTATAGCGCATATCTGCGCCGGGGTAGCGCTCATCATCAATAGACAGTTCGGGAGGTCTGGTGTCGTAACTGCGCCGCCAGGCTAAAACCTGTTCATCACCATATTTGGCGGCTGTTTCAGCCTTGTTCAGCCCCTGTAAGGCGCCATAGTGCCGTTCGTTAAGCCGCCATGTATTGTGAATGGGAAGCCACATCAAATCCATTTCATCGAGCGAGATCCATAGGGTTCGTATGGCGCGTTTGAGTACTGAGGTGTGTGCGATGTCAAAGGTGAATCCATTATCGAGTAGTACTCTGCCTGCATTTCGGGCTTCTTCAACCCCTTTTGGCGTTAAGTCAACATCTGTCCAGCCGGTAAATCGATTTTCTTTATTCCAAATACTTTCTCCATGTCGAAGAAGGACAATTTTTTTCATGTTGTTTTTGCGGTCTTTTTTTGAAAAGCGTAATGTATTATTTTAATCTATATTGCTGTTTTACGCAGCATCTATCTGATTTCTGAAGCGAAAAATTTTTGATACTTAAACTGTTTTGTGATTGATACAACAAATTAACAAAGGAGTGGTGAATAAACGCAGGTTATTGTGCGTTGTGGAAATTATGCAAATTGGAAGGTGTAGAGTGAATGATAACATTGGAAAAAAATTTTTTGCGATTGAAAAATGAGATCAAATCGTAAGCTTGATGTTAATATGGATTCACGATTAAGAATACTGGATTCTGCTAAAATCTGGTCATAATACAAACACAAGGAAAAAAGAGTTTTTATGGAAGAATCATCAATATTTCAAGATTATTTTTTACTGAGAATAGAGAATATTTTTTTTGTTATTGCTGCAATTGTTAGTGCTGCGATGTTGATTTGGCCCGCTGTGGGAAAAAGGGGGACTAAAGAAATTGATACGCGCAAGGCGATAGAATTGATCAATTACGAAGATGCCATAGTGTTGGATGTCAGAGATGAAAGTGAATTTGCAGCAGGACATTTGCCCAATTCAAAGCATATACCAACTGGAAAGATTGAAGAACGCTGGGTGGAGTTGGCAAAATTTAAAGAAAAACCCATTGTCGTGATTTATAAGAGTGGTATACGATCTAGTCATGCAAGCAATGTTTTATATAAAAATGGGTTTGGCCACGTGCACAATCTGATGGGCGGTATTGATGCCTGGAAGCGCGCGAGTCTACCTATCGTCAAGAGATAAATAATGAGCAAGATAATTATGTATACAACGGGGTTCTGCCCTTATTGCAAAATGGCTGAAAATCTATTGCAAGCCAAAGGCGCTGAAGAAATAGAAAAAATACGGATTGATCTGGACCCGGAACAACGCGATGAAATGATGGCGAAAACGGGTCGTAGAACAGTTCCGCAGATCTATATTGGCGAGAAACATATTGGCGGATATGATGATCTGGCGCGATTGGATCATAAAGGAGAATTGATGCCTTTGCTGGCATCTTGAGAACAGCAGACAAATTAAAATCTTAGGGTCAAAATAATAAGATATGAGTGAACAACAGCAGCCGGCTTTTAATATAGAAAAAATTTATGTGAGCGATTTGTCACTTGAAATACCCAATGCGCCAAGTATTTTTCTAGAGCGTGAAGCACCGCAGGTAAATCTCCAACTCAATACTAAAAACCAGACGATAGATGAAGGGCTTTATGAAGTTCAGGTGATGGTGACAGTCACCGCCAAAGTGAAAGATAAGGTAATGTTTCTGGTGGAAGTGCATCAAGCGGGTATATTCAGAATACGAAACGTGCCTGAGAAAGAAATAGCGCCAGTTTTAGGTATAGGTTGTCCTAATATTCTGTTTCCTTATGTAAGAGAAACCGTTTCAGATACGGTAACCCGGGCCGGATTTCCACCTGTAATCCTGAATCCCGTCAATTTTGAAGCCATCTATAATCAAAGCCAGCAACGAGCCGGATCAGAGTCAACTGAAACAAAGCAATAAAACAATGAAGTTTGTAAAAAAGCATATAAATTTGCAGGATGAAAGATACAGGATTCTTCGATTGGTGAATAGATTTGAGGTTCGTGGTTTTTTTCTCGGTATTTCTTTGATCAGCATTCTGGTTATTTGGCCGCATAAGACAATGGCCGGTATGGATTTTTTTTCAATTGCCGAAAATGCTACCATAATGTATGACGCGCCATCAGTAAAGTCCGGTAAATTATTTGTTGCCAGCTCGAATTTTCCGGTTGAAGCTGTGGTGAATGTTGAAGGGTGGACAAAGGTGCGTGACAGTAGTGGCAGTCTGGCCTGGGTGGAGAAGAAAGCGCTGAGCGAGCAGCGTTTTGTCATCGTAACAGTTCCTATGGCCGATATTTATCAACTGGCGGATGAGACCTCTGAACTGGTTTTTCAAGCGCAGAAAAGTGTCGTTATGGAATGGCTTAACTCCGATATACCCGGATGGATAAAAGTGCGTCATCGGGACGGACAAAGTGGTTATATCAAAGCTAATCAGGTTTGGGGTGCATGAATATTGCCATTCTGGGTGCCGGCGCATGGGGTACAGCACTGGCAATCAACCTGTCTGTCCGACATCAGGTGACATTGTGGACAAAAGATTCAGAACATTTGTCAGAGCTGATTTCCCATCGGACTAATTTAAGCTTTTTTCCGGATTTCCCACTACCGGAAACGATGCATCTAACTGCATCGTTACATGAAGCTCTGGAGACCGCAGAGCTTGCGATAATTGTTGTTCCAATAGCCGGTTTTCGCGAGACTTTACAAAGCATCACAAAAATCGAAAAGAAAATACCTGTTATCTGGGGGTGTAAAGGTTTTGAATCAGAAGCCGCCAAATTGCCGCATCAGATTGTTACAGAAGAATATCCAAGTAAGATGTCGTGTGGTGTTATCTCAGGTCCGAGTTTTGCTAAAGAAGTAGCGCAAGGATTGCCCACTGCTTTGACACTGGCATCTGAAGATGAGTGTTTTTCGCGTGACATTGCAAGCCAGCTGCACAGCAAAAACTTGAGGATTTATACAAGTCAGGATGTTGTGGGTGTAGAAACAGGCGGCGCTATTAAAAATGTCATCACAATCGCTGCCGGGATATCCGATGGTATGGGATTTGGTCATAATGCCCGTGCTGCACTTATTACGCGTGGTTTAATGGAGATTACACGTTTAGGACTCGAGCTTGGTGGGAAAATGGAAACATTTATGGGATTGGCAGGTGTCGGTGATTTATTGCTAACATGCACTGGTGATCTGTCTAGGAATCGACGTGTTGGACTTTTGCTGGCAGAAGGAAAGCTATTGCCTGATATTTTAAATGCTCTCGGCCATGTTGCGGAAGGTGTTTATACAGCGCGGGCCGTATTACAATTGAGTAGAAAATTAAACGTGGGAATGCCGATAACAGAGGCGGTCTGCAGTATTTTACACGATGATGTGCCAGCAAGAGCGGCAGTAGAGAATCTGTTAAACCGGGAACCAAAGGCAGAAATATATTAAATTTTTTATTTTTTAACAAAAGTTAAAAAAAATTTTACGTATGGATGCTATCCCTTTGTTTATTTGAGGGCGTTGTGGATAACAAGCCCATTAATATCAATGTAATATGGGCTAGGGCTGTGGATTTATTTTTTTGTGAGAGTGATGTAATCTCTTGACCTCGTGCAGATGGCTTGATATAAGTGCGTTTGTGCAGTATTGCTTGTGAATTAATTACCAATAAACTTTAGAAGGGGAATTATATGAACAAATCCGAACTCGTAGAAGCAATAGCGAAATCTGCTGACATCACAAAAGCTACCGCTGGTAGCGCATTGGATGGTGCATTATCGGCAATAACATCTGCATTAAAAAAGAATGACACTGTTACCTTAGTCGGATTTGGAACTTTTAAGGTGGGTAAGCGGGCGGCCCGTACTGGCCGGAATCCACGTACCGGTGCAGCCATAAAAATCAAGGCAGCCAAGGTTCCTAAATTTAGTGCTGGTAAAGCACTTAAAGATGCAGTAAACTAGCGGCCTCTTTAAGAGAGGGGTGCTTAGCTCAGCTGGTAGAGCGTCGCCCTTACAAGGCGAATGTCGGCGGTTCGATCCCGTCAGCACCCACCAGTACAAAAAGAAGTTTATTTGCTTGGAGTGGTAGTTCAGTTGGTTAGAATACCGGCCTGTCACGCCGGGGGTCGCGGGTTCGAGTCCCGTCCACTCCGCCAAGAATGCTCCTGTATAGATGCGCCTCATTGAACTGGTCTCTGGTTTGATTGAGGTGCGTTTTGGCATTAACGCCAGATCTGTTGTTTTCAATCTGAAGCAATCTGAAAACTTTATCCTGCCAAATTTTTCATTTGTTTATCATATCGGGTTTTTATAATAGTGTTTGATTTTGTAAACCGTAAAAAACGTATTGTTCAGTTTGTTCTTTTGTTGGCGGTATTGCCATTCATGTTTTGGGGTGTGCAGTCTTATCGTGGTGATAGCGGAGAAGGTTATGTCGCCGTGGTCGATGGAGAAGAGATACAACGTCGTGAGTTCGAACAGGCGTTGCGCGATCACCAGGCGCGCTTGCGAGCCATGTTTGGCGGCAATTTTGATAACGCAATGCTGGATAGTTATGAGCTCAGAGATTCAGTGCTCGAACGATTGATTCAGCAACGTTTATTATTTCGTGAAGCAGTGAACAATGGTTTTACTGTTTTGGATTCGCAGTTGGTTAACGAAATCAGTCAGATTCCAGAATTTCAGCTGGATAATAGATTTTCAAAAAAGCAATATGAGGCTTTTTTACGTAATGAAGGGCTGAATCCGATTGCCTTTGAGTCACGTGTGCGTCAGGAATTGCTTTTACAACAGCTTCTTGATGGATATAGTGAAAACAGTTTCGTTTCAGATGCGGCTGTCGGCAGGGTGATGTATTTGAGCGAAGTGCAGCGAGAAATTAACCAAGTACAGATCATGCCAGAAGACTTTCTGTCGCAAATTGAACCTGCCGAGAGCGACATTAAAGCCTATTATGATGCACACCAATCCGAATTTTTTCTACCGGAGCGCGTACGGGTTGAATATTTAGTATTATCACTTGAGTCGCTGGCCGAAAATGAACCTGTAAGTGACGATGCTATTCAGAATTATTACGATGAACACCAGGCGGAATTTGGACAGCCTGAAGAGCGGAAGGCAAGTCACATTTTAGTGGCTGTTGCGGCAACAGCGCCAGACGATGAGAAACAGGAAGCACGCGAGAAAGCAGAAGATATTCTGGAGCAGGTTTTGCAGCATCCTGAACAGTTTGCGGAGCTTGCTGAGAATTATTCAGATGATCCGGGTTCTGCAAGCCGGGGCGGTGATTTAGGATTTTTCGGACGTGGTGTTATGGTCAAGGCATTTGAAGACGAGATTTTTCAAATGCAGCCAGATGAGATTCGTGGATTGGTGGAGACTGATTTTGGTTTTCATATTATTCAACTAGATGAAATTAAGGAAGCAAAAATTGCTGACTTGAATGAAGTGCGTGAACAGATTGAAAGAAAGTTGAAGATGCAGATGGTCAGCAGTGTTTTTGGCGAGGCCGGAGAAGATTTTAGCAATACCGTCTATGAACAAAGTGACAGTCTTCAACCTGCCGCCGAGAAATTTGAATTGACAATACAACAAAGCGACTGGATCAACAGAAATGCCACAGAGCCTGCTATTTTGGCGGATGAAAGATTGTTGAATGCAGTTTTTTCTGATGATGCAATATTGGATAAACGTAATACCGAAGCCATTGAAGTTATGCCGGATACGCTGGTGTCTGCGCGTGTTCTGGAACATCGCGAGGCAACAGCGCAGTCGTTATCCATTGTTCGCGACGAGATTATCGATCGTCTTAAAAAGCGAAATGCTGCAGAGATGGCAATTGCAGAGGGTCAGGCAAAGCTTGAAAGTTTACTGGCGGGAGAGGAGGATGCTGCCCCAATTGATTGGGGTGAGTCCAAACAAGTGTCGTATATGCAACCGCAAGGCTTGAATCAAGAAGTCATACGTACGATTTTCAAAGCAGACGTCGATACACTGCCGACCTATACGGGAATTGAAAATCCACAGGGAGGCTATAGCCTGATACGTATTACTGAAGTCATTGAACCGGAAGTGACGGACAAAGAAAAACGTGAGAATTTTGGCCACCAGCTACAACAAATGATCACGCAGGAAGAAATGTCTTCTTACCTGGGTGGTATCAGGCAGCGTTATGATGTAACCATTAAGCGCGACAATTACTGATAATAGTTTGCCCGGTACGTGCCCAAGTACCGGGCAAACTATATGAAGTTTTTTTCTAATCATTGAGATCAAAAGCCACGGTGTTAAATCCGGCATCCACATAAGTTATTTCGCCTGTAATGCCGCTTGCCAGATCGCTACATAAGAAGGCCGCTGCGTTGCCGACCTCTTCTGTTGTAATGTTGCGTCGTAAAGGTGAGACTTTTTCGGTGTACCCTAACAACTTCCCAAAATTACCAATTCCGGCTGCTGCAAGTGTTTTAATTGGACCAGCCGATATTGCATTAACACGAATTCCTTTGGGGCCCAGACTTGAGGCCATAAAACGCACATTGGCTTCAAGGCTGGCTTTTGCCAATCCCATGACATTATAATTCGGCATGACCCGGACTGCGCCTAAATAACTGAGCGTCAGCAATGAAGCATTTCGGTTCTGCATAAGCGGTAATCCGGCTTTTGCAAGCGCCGAAAAGCTATATGCGCTGACATCATGTGCGATACGAAAAGCTTCGCGATTGACACTTTCCAGATAATCACCTGTAAGTGCTTCACGTGGCGCAAAAGCGATGGAATGGATGATGGAATCCAGACCGTCCCAATGCTTTTGTAAATCCTCAAAACATTTTGTAATTTCACTGTCACTGGTAACATCACATGGGAACAATAAATTGCTGTCAAGTTCATTTGCTAATTTTTCAATTCTGCCGCGGACATCTTCACCTTGGTAAGTGAAGGCCAATGCTGCGCCTTCACGTAGCATGGCTTTGGCAATACCATACGCAATTGAGCGATTGCTGAGTAATCCGGTAATGAGAACGCGTTTATTATTGAGAAAACCCATAAAATTCCTTGTAAATTTTTTTGTAATCATAAATTATAGCCGAAGCTGGCAGCCAATTGAATGAATCACCCGAATTTGGAGATACCAAAATTTTGATTGATCTTGTTTCAAAAAACTTTATACACTAAATGAGGTATGAAGTTATTTGCTTTTTTTCTTGTTTGTTTGAATGTTGATTTTGCGTGAGAAACCAATCAATAAAAAGTTTTATAATGATGAAGTTGCGTAATAATACAATGAAGTTGGTGGTTTTTTATCTGGCATCTGTTGCTTTGGCTCTGTTGACTGCCTGTGGTCAGATGGTATGGAACAATCCGTATCCAGATTCAGATGTGGGTAAGAATATTCTTTATAACGTTTTTACGGAACGTCCCAAGCATCTCGATCCGGTGCAATCATACAGTGCTAACGAAATACAGTTTACGGCACAGATATACCAACCCCCGCTACAGTATCATTATTTGAAACGGCCCTTTACATTGATGCCGTATACCGCAATAGAAATGCCAGCGATTACCTATCATGACCTTCATGATTATCCACTGCCAGACGATGTCGACGCGGATGCTATTGCCTATACGCAATATGAAATTTCTATTAAGCCGGGTATTTTTTATCAGCCGCATCCGGCATTTGCAACAAATGCGGAAAGTGGTTGGCTATATCATCAGTTGACTGAAGAGGCGCTTTCGACTATTTATCGATTATCTGATTTTCCTGAAACTGGAACGCGTGAATTAACGGCGCATGATTATGTGTATCAGATAAAGCGACTGGCGCATCCTAAATTGCATTCGCCAATTTACGGACTAATGGCAGATTATATTGTAGGGCTGCGCGATTATGCCGGTGTTCTCAGGAATGTGCAGAGCGGGCCTCAGGCAAGCGGAAATTTTTTGAATCTTAATGAGTATCCGCTAGAAGGTGTGGATGTAGTCAATGATTATACGTATCGAATAAAAATAAATGGCAAATATCCGCAGTTTATTTATTGGTTGGCAATGCCTTTTTTCGCCCCTATTCCCTGGGAAGCTGATTTATTTTATTCGCAAAAAGGTTTAGTTGAGAAGAATATAACATTGGATTGGTATCCTGTCGGGACAGGGCCGTATATGCTGACTGAGAATAATCCAAATTTGCGCATGGTGCTGGAAAAGAACCCTAATTTCCATGGAGAATTTTATCCTGAAGAAGGCATGCCCGCTGACTATGAAAATGGGCTGCTGGCTGATGCGGGCAAACCCATTCCTTTTATAGACAAGATTGTGTATACGCGTGAAAGGGAAGGCATACCCAGATGGAACAAATTTTTACAGGGATATTATGATGCATCCGGTATCGGTTCAGACAGCTTTGATCAGGCAGTGCAGTTGGTAGGGCAGGGTGAAGCAACGGTAACTGAAGCCATGGCGCAACAAGGTATACGACTTGAGGCAACCGTGGCGGTTTCCACTTTTTATGTTGGCTTCAATATGCTAGACCCAATTGTTGGGGGCACGACTGAGAAAACACGCAATTCTGCGCGCAAACTCAGGCAGGCGATATCCATTGCTGTAGACTATGAAGAATTTATTTCAATTTTTGCCAATGGGCGGGGATTGCCGGCGCATGGTCCGATTGCGCCGGGAGTGCCGGGTTACCGCCATGGTCAGCAAGGGATAAATCCGGTTGTTTATGATTGGATCAACAACGGTCCGCAACGAAAGTCGATACAAGTTGCGCGCTATTTGCTGGCTGAAGCCGGATATCCAAATGGGATTGACCGTGAAACGGGTGCGCCACTCGTTTTGTACTTTGATGTCACAGCGCGCAGTGCTGAGGACCGGTCAGTGCTTGACTGGATGCGCAAACAATTCCAGAAATTAAATATTCAATTGGTCGTGAGAAGTACAGACTATAATCGTTTTCAGGATAAAATTCGAAAAGGGAATGCGCAGATTTTTGAATGGGGATGGCATGCGGATTATCCTGATCCTGAAAATTTTCTTTTTTTACTGTATGGACCGCAAAGAAAAGTTGGAAATAGCAGTGGAAGTTCTGCAAATAATGCAGCTAACTATGATAACCCGGAATACGACCAGCTGTTTGAACAAATGAAGGATATGGATAACGGCCTCAGACGCCAGGAAATTATTGACCGTATGGTGGAAATATTGCGTTTCGATGCACCCTGGTTGTGGGGTTATCATCCAAAAGAATATGGGCTTTATCATGCCTGGTATAAAAATGTAAAACCAAATCGAATTTCAAATAATAACGTAAAATATTATCGTATTGACTCAAGTCTAAGAGAGCAAAAGCGTCGAGAATGGAATAAACCTGTTTTATGGCCTATCGCACTTGCGTTTGTTATCATCATTATAAGTTTATTACCTGCTATTTCAGTTTATCGCCGTCATGAAAGCAGCATGGGAATTAAAAAATTACAGCCAAAATCGAGTTAAGTTGCACTTATGCTGAGTTATATCTTTCGCCGCATTTTATACGCTGTTCCAATTCTTGTTGGCGTTAATTTACTTACATTTACTTTGTTTTTTGTGGTGAATACGCCTGATGATATGGCGCGCATGCAACTTGGTATTAAGTATGTAACGCCGGAAGCAATTGAAAAATGGAAAGTTGAACGCGGTTATGACAAACCTTTATTATTTGACCAAGCGCAGAACGGTTTAGATAAACTCACACATACAATATTTTTTGAAAAATCGATTGCAATGTTTGCTTTTGATTTCGGAGTTTCAGATGAGGGGCGTGATATTGGTTACGAAATTAAATCGCGCATGCTGCCAAGTTTTGCAATCACGCTGCCCGTGTTTATTCTGGGGCTGTTTTCCTATATTATCTTTGCCCTGATAATGGTTTTCTTTCGTTCAACATATATCGATTTTTGGGGCGTGGTTTTGTGTGTTGCTTTAATGTCGATTTCCAGTCTTTTTTATATCATTGGGGGTCAGTTTCTGGTCAGTAAATTGTGGCATTTAGTACCAATTTCCGGGTTTGCTACCGGGCTTGATGCAACCAAATTTCTGATTTTGCCAGTGATTATTGGCGTTATTAGCAGTGCGGGCGCAAATACTCGATGGTATCGCACAATTTTTCTCGAAGAAATGGGAAAGGAATATGTGCGTACTGCAAGAGCAAAAGGATTGCCAGAGCACTTGGTGCTATTCAAACATGTGCTCAAGAATGCTTTGATTCCGATATTGACGGGGGCAGTTGTTATTGTTCCATTATTGTTTTTGGGCAGCTTGATTGTCGAGTCGTTTTTTGGCATACCAGGATTGGGAAGCTATACGATTGACGCCATCAATTCACAGGATTTTGCAGTAGTCAGAGCCATGGTTTTTCTGGGATCAGTGCTCTATATAGTAGGTTTGATTTTAACGGATATTTCATATACGTTAGTTGATCCTAGGATACGTCTCAATTAATAAGGGTATAAAAACTTACGCACTGCAGTGAATTTCGATCCAACGGT
>DOOY01000187.1 GCA_003514765.1 Nitrosomonas sp.
TTGTCCATTCCGATTGACGCTGCTGGTAATTTGGGCGCTACAGAATGGGAAGCCGGTTCGGTTTCACTTGCGCCCGCTGTTGTTAATCCTGTAACGCGTGTTGTGATTACCAAAGGTAATACCGATGGCGTTGCATTTGAATATGTCAATCTGACGGCCGCTCAGAAAGCCTTGCTTGATAAAAATGCTGCAGGCAGTGTCGATAATTGCGGCCCTGAAAGAATTACTTTTTTACGTGGTGGCAGTACGCATGAGGCGGCGGGTGGAACATTCAGTTGTGCGAGCGCGTCAACCGTGAATAAATTCCGGACGCGCACTACGAGTAAGCTTGGAGATATTGTTAACTCCGGTCCTTTCTATGTGGGTAAACCCAGCGCTGGTTACTCCGATGTAGACCATCCTGGGTATGCTGCATTCAGTGTTGCATATAAGAATCGTCTTCCAATTGTTTATGTTGGCGCCAATGACGGCATCTTGCATGGTTTTAATGCTTGTATCCCCGGTGTTACTGTGGGTTGTAGTGCCGCGGATGCTGGCAAAGAATTGATAACGTATATTCCCAGTATGGTTTATGACAATTTAAGCAGATTGACTGACAAAGATTATCATTCTGGACACCGCTACTTTGTCGATGGTTCTCCCATGGTAGCTGATGCATATATCGGTGCTACGCCAAGTTGGAAAAGCGTACTTATCGGCAGCCTGAATGGTGGTGGCAAGGGTTTTTATGCGTTAGATGTGACTAATCCGTCGGATACATCGCAATCAGCGCCTACGTTTACTGCCGCTAATGCTGCTAATTTGGTTCTTTGGGAATTTTCAGATGCCGATGATGCCGACATGGGCTACAGCTACAACCAGCCGCCTGTAAATCCATTTACCGGTCAAGCCAAACAAATTGTGAAGATGGAAAATGGTCAGTGGGCAGTTGTTGTCGGCAATGGATATAACAGTGATAGCGGCAAAGCAGTGCTTTATATTCTTTTCCTGACAGGCGGAGAAGACGGTAGTTGGACACTCGGTGCAGATTATATCAAGCTTGTAGCCGATGCAGGCCCTGGTAATGGTCTCTCAACACCGGTGCCATTCGACTCAAGTGGGAATGGCTTAGTCGATGTCATTTACGCGGGTGATATCAAGGGCAATATATGGAAATTTGATGTGAGTTCTGCTGCGCCTTTGAGCTGGAATGTGGCGATCGGTGGTCTGCCATTATTTTCGTCAGGAACCAGTAAGCCCATTATTGCGCCGCCAGCTATCAGTCTGCATCCAAGTGGCGGGCAGTTGGTTTTATTTGGTACAGGTAAGTATTTAGAAACAGGCGACACTACAAATACTGATGTCCAAACTATTTATGGGATCTGGGATCATAATACTTCAACAACAGTCAATGTTGGAGAATTGGTGCAACAAGTAATCACAGATGCTTCGGTCAGAGCAGCTACGCAGAATCCAGTATCTTATTCAGCAACGACAAAAGGTTGGTACTTTAATTTGCCTTTGAGCGGTGAACGATTGACAGGTGTTCCCGGTTTAGAGGATGGTCTTTTTACTTTTGCAACCATCATTCCTTCCACATCGCCATGTGACTTTGGTGGAAGAGGATTTGTAAATACAGTTGATTTCTTAACTGGGGGGATGCTTCCCTTTCCTGCATTTGATATTAATAGAAATGGCATTATTGGATTTAATGACGGTTTGTCAGCTGGTGTGGAGATAGGTTTTTCTGTTGGTGGTGTAACACGGATTAGAGGGCACCTGGATGATGTCCTGGTATCTTCAAGGGCAGATGGTACGCTAATCAAAACACCTGCCACAAAAGGGCCTGCGGGACTTCGCGGGCGAATCACCTGGCGTGAACTCATACAATAATAAGTACAGAATCTGGCATGTTTCTGTGATGAATTGTCTATATCAAATTATGTTGCTGACAGTGCAATAAATGAAAAAATTAAGGTAAATTGATATGAAAAGAAATGTTAAGTCAAGAAACTTAATGGGTTTTACGCTGATTGAGTTAATGATAGCGATAGCTATTGTAGGCATTATTGCCGCTGTCGCTTTGCCTTCTTACCAGAACTATGTAAGACAGTCCAACCGGGCCGTGGCCAAGGCAATACTTCACGAAAACGCTCAGTTTATGGAGCAGTTTTACACAGAAAACAATCGATATGATCAAGACTCTGGTGGCAATGCTGTTGCACTGCCAATCATTCAGTCACCAAGAACGGGAGCTGCTCAATACAACATTACACTCCAGCCTGTCGGTAACGCAACATTTACGCTGCAGGCAGTGCCGGCTGGCACAATGGTGGGTGACGTTTGTGGAACACTTACACTGACAAATACAGGGCTGCAGGGCGCCGGAGGTAATGTTGCGGATTGTTGGAATCGATAAATTTTTTATACGTATAACGTAATAATTTGGTTATTCCCGTATCTTCCGTTCAATTTCTTCTGCTGTGACATGGCGTACGTCTTTTCCTTTTACCATGTATACAACATATTCAGACATATTCTTTGCATGATCGCCAATTCGTTCAATTGCTTTGGCAACAAATAAAATTTCTATTGATGTGGATATTTTACGCGGATCTTCCATCATAAATGTAATCAGCTGACGCATAATGGAACGGAATTCTTCATCGACGAACTCATCCTGACGTACAATTTGGGCAGCTGAATTTGGGTCCAATCGTGCGAAAGAATCAAGCGCTTTTTTTACCATGTCCATGGCAATACTGGCGACATGTTTGATTTCAGTAAAACGAGGTGTCTGTAATCGGTCTTTTGTATAAATCAGTCTTGCCATGCGTGCAATTTTTTGCGCTTCATCTCCGATACGTTCGAGATCTGTAATGGTTTTGATAATCATCACAATCATACGTAAATCAACCGCGGTCGGTTGTCTGCGAACAATAATCTGGCTACAGATTTCATCAATTGCCACTTCCATTGCATTGACACGGTGATCGTATTCAATGACCTGGTCAATCAGTTCTTCATTGCCAGTCGTAAGTGCTTCCATGGCGCGCTCTATCTGTTCTTCCACAAAACCACCCATCTGTAAAACACGTGTGCGTGCTTCTTCAAGGTCAGCATCAAATTGTTTAGAAAAGTGTTCTTTGTTAACCATGGCTTGCCTTTCTTAGACATGAAGTATATCTAAAGTGTGATGTGTAAATGTTGAAAACCAATTGCTAGAGAGACATTGTTTTGACGCCTTCGGTTGTACCTAATAATAAAATATCCGCGGCGCGTCGTGCAAAAAGACCATTTGTTACAATCCCTGTTATTTGGTTAAGTTTTGTTTCCAGCTCAACAGGGTTTAATATCTGTAAGCCGTGTACATCTAAAATGGCATTGCCGTTATCGGTAATAAAATTCTGCCGCAATGCAGGTTGACCACCTAATAACGTAATTTCGCGCGCTACATAACTGCGTGCCATTGGGATTACCTCTACGGGTAAGGGGAAGTTTCCGAGAATATTGACGAACTTGGTTTCATCGGTGATGCAGATAAATTTTTTAGCAACGGATGCTACAATTTTTTCGCGTGTGAGTGCGCCACCGCCACCTTTAGTCATATGTAAATGCTCAGTAATTTCATCTGCACCATCTACATAAACCGGTAGGTCGTCGACATTATTCAAGTCAATGACTTCAATGCCATGCGATTTAAGTCGTTTGGCGGTAGCATCCGAACTGGCCACGGCTCCATCAATTTTATGTTTGATTTTGGCTAATTCATCAATAAAATAATTTGCTGTCGAACCCGTTCCTACACCAATAATACAACCTACAGGGACATGTTTGATAGCAGCTTCTGCAACTGCCCTTTTTTGTTCATCTTGTGTCATTGTCTATAATTATCAACTAAAATTAATATAATGCCTGTAGATCATTATAATGTTTATGTTTTGTAATTGTACAATTTTATGGCGACTATTAAGCCCCTTCCGGAATTATTAATTAATCAAATCGCGGCTGGAGAAGTTGTTGAACGCCCGGCTTCAGCGCTCAAAGAAATTATAGAAAACAGCATTGATGCCGGTGCAACCAGGATTACTGTGCAGCTTTTGCAAGGTGGCATCAAACAGATACGTATTGCCGATGATGGTATCGGGATTGCCAAAGATGAGTTGGTAGCCGCATTGACGCGTCACAGTACAAGCAAGATCAGTACTTTGGAAGATTTACAGAATATTACGAGCTTAGGGTTCCGGGGTGAAGCGCTCGCCAGTATTTCAGCTATTTCAACCCTAACATTGACAAGTCAAAAAGCAGGTCAGATTCATGCATGGCAAGTACAGGTCGATGGCAAGTCAATTACGCAACCTCAGCCAGCTTCTTTAACCAAAGGAACAGTAGTGGATGCACATAATTTATATTCAAATATTCCTGCAAGACGGAAATTCCTGAAAACTGAAGCTACTGAATATGTGCACTGTGAAGAAGTCATTAAGCGTATGGCTTTGGTACAGCCGGATATTGAGTTTTCTCTTCATCATAACGGTAAGCTTCGCCATCAATTTCGTATCGCGGATATATTGCAGCGCATTGAATCGGTGTTGGGCGGTGAATTTATACAGTCAGTTTCGCCCATAAATGAGCGAGCTGCTGACATACGTATTCATGGTGTTGTTGCCTTACCAGCTTATTCACGCGCATCACGTGATAAGCAATATTTTTTTGTAAATAACCGGTTTGTACGCGATAAACTGATATCACATGCAATACGGGAAGCGTATCGGGATGTGCTGCATTTGGATCGCTATCCCAGTTTTGTCTTGTTTCTGGAAATAAATCCTGCTGATGTGGATGTCAACGTGCATCCGACAAAAACAGAAATCCGGTTCCGCGATCCACGCGCTTTGCATCAATTCATTTTTCATTCCATCAATAAATCATTGTCTGCGCCATCCCGAGAAGTGCAAACTGGTTTGACGGATACCATTATTGCTAAATCTATTCCACATTATCCGAAACATCATTCGACTAACGCAGAGAAAATCGCGCAATCGACGGGATTTTATCAATCTTTATTTGGTGCTGAAGATAAGGAACTCAATATTCCTGGTGCAGACATAGAAATGAAAACGCCTCTAAAGCGCGAAGAATCGGAAATGCTAGCTCCAATAGCGAATGAAAAACAGAATTTTCCACCGCTTGGTTTTGCATTGGGACAATTGCACGGTGTTTACATACTGGCGCAAAACAATAATGGTTTAATTATTGTGGACATGCATGCTGCGCATGAACGGGTTATGTATGAAAAACTGAAGACAGCGATGGATGCTCATGATTGGGCGTCGCAACCACTTTTGATACCGGTTACATTTCAAGCGGATCGTGCAGATGTTGTATTTGTTGAAGAAAATCTGGAGGTGTTTGAGCAAGTCGGATTTGAGCTTGCAGTGTTATCTCCTACCACGTTAGCAGTTCGTGCGGTGCCGGCGATGTTGCAAAAAGCTGATGTCGTCAAACTTATTTATGACTTGTTGGGCGAAATGCGTGATTATGGCGCCAGTCAGGTTCTGACGGCCAAGCGTAATGAAATGCTTGCAACAATGGCTTGTCATGGCGCGGTTCGCGCTAACAGAATGTTGACAATTGCTGAAATGAATGCATTGCTGCGCGAAATGGAAGCAACTGAGCGTGCTGATCAATGCAATCATGGGAGGCCAACCTGGTTTGAAATGAGTATGGCAGGCCTGGATAAAATGTTTATGCGAGGAAAGTAAGTGATACTGCTATGCCTGCTGTTTTGAGACATAGCGTGAGATATGGCCCAAAAGGTCATCTTCTTTATAAGGCTTGCCAAGGAATTCGTTAGCGCCAAGTTGCGTAGCCATTTGGCGGTGTTTATCCGCCGTACGTGAAGTAATTATGATGATAGGTATCTGAGCGGTATCAGGATTATTACGAATATTTTGGATGAGCTCAAAACCGTTCATTTTGGGCATCTCAAGGTCCGATAAAATGATGTCTGGTTTGATTAGCGAGATTATTTCAACGGCCTCCTGACCTTGTTTCGCGGTAAAGACCTCGTAACCCTCTTGTTCCAGTAATCGGCTGGTTACTTTACGTACCGTTAATGAATCATCGACAACCAGAATTGTCGCTTTAGGTTCATGTTTTTCGGGTGATGTGGTGATGATTTCTGAAACGGGGGTTTTTAGCATTTGCTGTACATCAGCGCGTTGTAACAGTTTAAGCGGATTCAGGATAAGTACTGGTTTGCCTTCGCCGGTTACGGTTGCGCCTTCAACTCCTGGCGCATGCATAATCTGAGGACCGGTGTTTTTGACAATAACTTCACGATTGCCTACTAATTCATCAACATGCACCGCAAGGCGCAAGTTACCGCTATGCAATAAAAGTATGTGATTATGTCTTTTTGTTTCTGGTCGTTGTTCCAATTGCCCGAGAAAAAATGATAAGTAAGTGAAGGGATAAGTTTCGTCATCAAAATGTATCTGTTGATCCTGATACGCTGATTGAAGAGCATCAGGATTTAATTCCTGAACATGTGCAACGATCGGGGTGGGTATTGCGAAAATTTGTTTGCCCGCAGATACAAGAAAAGACTGCGCAACTGCCAGCGTTAATGGCAGTTGGATATGGAATACGGTTCCGTTGTTTTTTTCCGAGCTGACTGTAATGTGGCCACCTAATCCGGATATGTCATTTTGTACGATATCCATACCGATACCACGACCGGCAGTATCAGTAACTTGATTATGTGTCGTCAAGCCCGGAGAAAAAATAAGCGCTGCTATCTGATCATCATCCAGATTTTCATTTTCGTTGATCAGGTTTAGCTTGATCGCTTCTTTGCGTATGCTTTCCAGGTCTAGGCCGCTGCCATCGTCACTCACTGTGATAATAATTTCGTTACCTTCCTGATGGAGATCTATTTTAATCTGACCGGTTTCCTGCTTGCCAGACTGGATGCGCTGATCCGATTTTTCAATACCATGAGCAATCGCATTGCGCAGGATATGTTCAAGCGAAGCGCTCATTTTTTCTAAAACACTGCGGTCTATTTCGATTTCTTCACCCTGGATTGTCAGATTTACTTTTTTACCAAGATCATTGGCTGTTTTTCTGATAACACGATAGTAACGCTCTGAAATATTTCCAAATGGTACTGTGCGAATGCGTATCAGTTCCTGTTGTAATTGGTGGTTGATGGTTGCCTGCTGTGCGACGGCTTCGGTTGCGGCGCTATGAGTTGAACTCAGATTTTTTTGGACGGTCATAACGTCATCAATACTTTCCGCCATGAGCCGCGTCAGTTCCTGAAAACGCGTGAAACGATCCAGTTCGAGCGGATCAAAATATTGTTCACTGGTCTGTTGTTGAACAATATGAGATTGCATTTGTGTGTCTGCCTGAATTTCAATTTCGCGTAATTGGCCGTGCAGGCGGTCGATGCTTTCTGTCAAATCCTGAAGTGACTGTTTAAAGCTGTTCAGTTGTGTTTCAATTTTTGTGCGGATAATGCTGGCCTCGCCGGATTCATTGACTAAACGATCTATGAGTTCGGCGTTAACACGCAGCACATTGCTGGAATGAAGCGTTTCCTCTGGTTTTACTTCAGACAAAGCTGGAAGGGCAGGGCTAGATGAATCAGTAAGCTCAGGCGAACCAGGTGACGTCGCAATGGGTGAATCAGCGATTGCAGTATCTGTTGTATCTGAAATATCAACAATATTCACAGTATCTGCGGTTTCTGCATTCACTTCTTCTGTTTGCAATTGTTCGATTCTTTCGCATAGTTGATCGAATTCATATTCGATCTTTTCTATGGAGGAAATCGGAACAACGGGGCTATTGAATGCTTGTTCAACCTCGCTTTCCATTGTGTGAATCAATTCCCCGAGTTGTTGAGCACCGATCATATGCGCACTGCCTTTCAGTGTGTGCAGGAGTCTGAGCATGCTTATGTGGATTTCATCATTTTGTGGCAGGATGCGCCAGGCCCGTAATTTCGCGCTGATTTGAGGAATGGTGTCTTTTGCTTCTTCAAGAAAAACCTGGCGCAATTCAGTACTGATGTTGCCAAGCGCATCGTTCGGAATTTCCTCTTGAGCGTTTTCAGACGATGTTTCGTTTTGTTGTATGAAAGGCGGTGTTTTTTTAACTCTGTATTCGCTTAAGTTGATAGGCTCGGAAAGGTGGATAGTCTCGATTAGCTTTCGATTCTGTTTCTGGCGTTTTGTTATTTCATGCGATAAGAGCTGAACAAGCTGTAAGTCAGTTTCATCGGGGAATTCTTGTTGATGTACTTTGCATAAAAGTTCATCAAGTTGCAGAATGCAGTTTTGTATCAGTTGTGTGTCAGATTCTGTTAGTTGTGTATTTGCTTCTTTTAATTGGGATAGCCACTCTTCCAGCTTACTGCTGAGATCGGCAATGAAATTCAGTTCCAGAGCACGTGAGGTACTGGCCAGTGTATGGGCTGATAGCGTAAGTGGTTGACTAATCTTTGCCGGATGTGTGGTCAGAAGTGTTTTCAGTTCTTGATTCAGAGTAGCCAAATGCTGCTTTGATTCGGTTACAAATATTTCAAATAAGTCGGCGGGTATGGAAATGCTGCCAATACTAATGGCGGCTGTAGGCGGAGCAATGTCATCTTGTTGATCGGTTGGTATTGATTCAGGTAAAACACTTTGTTCTTTTTCATTATATTCGGTTAAATGATTGATGCGATCAAGTAACTGATCCAATTGAATTTCTGCTTTTCCTGAAGCCTTAAGACTGCTGCACCACCCGGCAAAAGCCTGATGTGCATATACCATAAAATCAATTAATTCACCGGATGCCTGTTTTTTTTCATTGAGCCAGTGGTTCAGTGTCTTTTCCATTAACCATGCCGCCTCACTGAGAAATTCCAGTTTAACCATGCGACCGCTACCTTTGAGCGTGTGAAATCCGCGTCGGATATTGGTTAATGATTTTAGATCTGAGTTATTTGATTGACTATTCTGGATGCATTCGGCAATTTCAGCCAGGATTTCGTCTGCTTCTTCCAGAAAAATACTCAATAATTCCGAATCAACCCCGGAGTCAATTTTGATCTTGGGTTCCGCATAAACGTCGGTAAAGGTTTCGGTTTCGTTGGTGTCTGTTTCTTCAAAACCGGATTCGATATCTGAGGAATCGATAATGGGTGATGCAGGTTGGGTAGTTTGTCTGGCAGCGTTTTCAAAGACCGCGATCGCGGATTCTATAACTCGGTAGCTTGTCGATTGATCGTTTTTAAAAGCTTCTAAGAAAAAACTCAGACTGCTTATCCCATCGACGAGTAGATTCTGTTCGCTCTGAAGTAAACCATAGTCTGGATCAAAAAATTTTTTTAACAGATTATGACAGAGGTTTAGCAAGTGGTCGGCACGATGCAAATCCAATATGTTGAGAACACCGGAAGTTTGCTTGAATAAGGGCGTTAGTTCAGACAACGCAGTGCGTTCAGCAGGAGTTTGAAAAAATTGTTCCAAGGTTTCTTCGATTTGTCGAAGATTGATGAGAATTTCCTGTACAGTCTGTATTTGCGA